>DVNX01000082.1 GCA_018714045.1 Candidatus Ornithoclostridium faecavium | reverse complement strand
GTTTGAAATCGTGACGTTCGCATAGCTCACTATTCCGTCGCGTACGGGGTACGCTCCTTACAAATCCGGTCATCGGCACCAGTTCGCGGCTGGCTATGCGGTCGCAAAAAAACACAGACGGACACAGCCGTCTGCTTTTTTACGCCACGCTTTTGCAAAAACAATATATAAAACTCGTTGTAGCTCTGTCGTACAGACAGGGTATAAGGTAGAAATCATGGATAAAGGTAAAAAATCAAATAAACCGTTATTGATAAACAACATTCTGCTTATCGTCAGACTTTTACTCATTATCCTGATATGCGAGGTGTACAAGCAGAATACATATATTATCGAAAGGGGATATCCCGCTACGGAAAACACGTATTTTTCGATCTCGGTCGGCTGGCTTCCAATAATCCTTTCTTCTGTATGTCTTGCGGCAAATCTCGTGCGTTTATTTCTGGCTTTCAGACGAAAGAATATATCTTTTAAGATAGACGCTCTGTCTCTGATAGCCGAAACGGTCGTAGCGTTTTTTTATACATTGCCCGTGCTGGCGTTTGCAAAGAATTTCCCGACTCCCGCGTTTAAATCCGTATTTATTACGCTTTGCGCGGTACTTGCGGCGTTTACTCTGTTCCGCGGAGTGTATTATATAATGAAAACCGTTTATAAAGAAAAGACGGGAGGCAGTGATGCATAAAAAGTTATGTTTTTCTCGGATTTATAAGAACGTTTTTTTTGCACGGACGAAAAATCCGCGCTTTTTTGTATATTTTTTCAAAAATAGTCAAAAATTATTATCCTTTTTTAAGGAAAAGACAAAATTAATTCGTATTTACTATTAGAAGCATGAAAGAACAGTCATTTAACGAGTGGCTCGACGCCCTCAAATCAAAAGCGAATATCGTGGATATCGTATCGGGGTACGTTCCTCTTACGAGCAAAGGAGGCAGGTATTGGGCTTGCTGTCCTTTTCATCACGAAAAAACACCCTCTTTTACTGTTGACGAGCAGAGAGGGTCTTATTACTGCTTCGGCTGTCACGTGGGCGGCGACGTGATAAAATTCGTTATGGATATAGAAAATATCGACTTTATGAGCGCATGTAAACTGCTGTCTCAGAAAGTCGGTCTGCCTATGCCCGAATTCAAGTCGAAAAAACCGGGTGAGAGCATAGCCAAGAAAAAGGAAAGACTGTACGAACTCATGCGCAATGCGGCGAGGTATTATTACGAATGTCTCGTTTCCGATGCAGGCAAAGTCGCGCGCGACTATATGAAAAAGCGCGGCATATCGAAAGAGACAGCCGTATTGTTCGGACTGGGATATTCGCCCGATTACAACGGCTTGCCCGCACGTCTGCGCAGCCTTGGGTACAACGAACTCGAAATGATAGAAGCGGGCGCTTGCGCGCAGAAAGACGGCAGAGTATACGACGTAATGGCGGGAAGGCTCATCGTACCGATAATCGACGGGATGAAGCGCGTTATCGCGTTCGGCGGGCGCGTTCTCACGTCTGAAAAGCAGATGAAGTACCGCAACACAAACGACACTGTCATATTCAATAAAAAATGCGAGGTTTTCGGTCAGGATTCGCTTAAAAAGTACAGGCTCAAGCATGCCGTAAACAGCGTTATAATGGTCGAAGGCTATATGGATGTTATATCTCTTTACCAGGCGGGAGTATGTAACGTTGTCGCTTCGATGGGCACCGCTCTCAACGTAAAGCAGGCTGAGATCGTAAAGCGTTACAGCGACACCGTTTACGTATGTTACGACGGCGATACCGCGGGACAAGCCGCTACGCTGAGAAGCCTGGATATTTTCTACGGCGCGGGGCTCAACGTAAAAGTCGTATCTCTTCCCGACAACCTCGACCCCGACGAATATATCAAGGCACACGGCGTTGAGAGTTTTTCCGCACAGCTTGCCAAGGCGTTGCCGCTTTTCGAATACAAGCTGAGAACGCTGGCGAAAAATTACAACATGAATTCTGCCGAAGAGCAGGGCAAATTCGTCGTCGAGGCGGTGGAGATACTCAAAACTCTGCCCACTCCCGCGCAGATAGACGCGTATATACCTCTCGTCGCCAAGCTCAGCGGACTGGGCGCGGACACTGTAAGGCGCCAGCTGATGCAGGGGTCTGAATTTACCGAAGATGGCGCGCCTAAGCTTCTTACACAGCTTGTAAAACGCAAGGACGGCAAATACTATAAAGCGATGAGGTTCGTTCTCTACGCGCTATTCGGCGGCGTCGAAGGACTGTCGTTCGATAAAGATCTGTCGCTGTACTGCGAGGACGAAGACCATAAAAAGCTGTACGATTATTACAGAAAGAACGGTGAAGGAGAGCTTTCGCCCGACGATCTGATAGCGCTTGAAAAAGAGATTCCGGAAGCGGGCGAAGTGCTTGCAGAAGGCAGAAAAGTAAACGAAAAAGCGGCGCGGGATTATTTCGACGGCTGCGTAAAGGCGCTTGAAAACGAGTTCGTCAAAAAACAACGCAAACTGCTTCTGAAAGCGTATTCGGAGAGTAGTTCGGAAGAAGAAAAATCGCAAATACTCGCTCAGATGAGCAATAACCAAAAGAAAAAATAAATTCGGAGGGAATATGGACAACGAAAAGAAAGAAAGCGACAAAAGAACTGCGAGAGAGGAGAAGATCGCTCAGGAAGTCGCAAAACTCATTGCTTCCGCTAAAGACGGCAAGCTCAACGAGGACGAGATAAACGAAAAACTCGCGCGTTTCGACCTCGACGTTCAGGAGATAGAAAACGTCTTTACAGAGATCGAAGCGAAGGGTATCACCATCGAGGCTACGACTCTCGAAGAAAAGATGTATCTCGATTCGCTTGAAGGTACGACGGACGACTCTGTAAAAATGTATCTCAAGGATATCGGTCAGGTACCGCTCCTTTCGTCTGAAGAAGAGATAGTACTTGCTGAAAAAATGGCTAAAGGCGACCAGGCGGCTAAAGACAGGCTCAGCGAAGCCAACCTGAGACTTGTCGTTTCTATCGCGAAAAGATACGTCGGCAGAGGCATGCAGTTCCTCGACCTAATTCAGGAAGGCAACCTCGGACTTATGAAAGCGGTAGAAAAGTTCGATTATAAAAAGGGCTTCAAGTTCTCAACCTACGCAACGTGGTGGATCAGACAGTCGATAACCCGCGCTATCGCAGATCAGGCGAGAACGATAAGAATACCCGTTCATATGGTGGAAACCATTAATAAGACGGGCAGAGTTACCCGTCAGCTCATGCAGACTCTCGGCAGAGAGCCTACGCCCGCGGAGATCGCGAAGGAAATGAATATTCCCGAAGAAAAGGTCATAGAGATCCAGAAGATAGCTCAGGATCCCGTTTCGCTCGAAACTCCTATCGGCGAAGAGGAGGACAGCCATCTCGGCGATTTCATAGAGGACAATACCGCGGCTTCTCCTGCGGAAAAAGCTGAAGCGAAGATGCTGAGAGAACAGCTCCTTCAGGTGCTCGATACTCTTACTCCGAGAGAGAACGAAGTTCTGCTTATGAGATACGGCTTGAGAGACGGCAGACCCAAGACCCTCGAAGAGGTCGGCAAAGAGTTCAACGTAACCCGTGAAAGAATAAGACAGATAGAGGCGAAGGCGCTCAGAAAACTGCGTCATCCCAACCGCACGAAGAAGCTTAAAGACTATATCGGAAAGTAAGACAAAACAGCGTTTGACCTACACGGGCAGGAAAAATGAGAACGATTAAAGACATTGAAAAAATACTCGCGGAATTTGCTCCTCTCGAACTTCAGATGAGCTTTGACAACAGCGGATTCTGTATCGGAGACGAGAGTGCGGAAGTCACTGGCATAATGCTTGCTGAGGACGTCACTCCGTCCGTCGTTGAGGAAGCTTCGTTGAAAGGTTGCAACCTTATTATAAGCCATCACCCTGTTATATTCTGCGGGATAAAGACCCTTTGCAGCGCGAAAGACCGCATGAGATATGCCGTAGTTTCAGAGATGATAAAACGCGGCATGGCGCAGATTGCGATGCACACAAACGTCGATATATGCGAGGGCGGAACTAACGACACGGTCGCGAAGGCGCTGGGCGTAAAGGTATCTGCGGGAGAAGGCGAGGCGATGAGGATCGGCTCTCTGGACAAGCCGATTACACTCGGGAATTTTGCCGCGAAAGTCGCAAACGTCCTCGGAGACGAAACGGTGAGATACGTCGGCGATCCCGAAAAAGAGATACGCACCGTCGCGGTCAGCACGGGCGCGGGCGGCAGAGAAAGCGAACTCATTTACCGTTTGCAGGACGAAGGGGTAGACGTTCTCGTCACCGCTGAGGTCAAACACAACGTGGCGCTCGAAGCGCGCTACGCAGGCGTGGCTATAGTTGAGACCACGCATTATTCGAGCGAGCGCTGTATCGTCGACATAATCGGCGGAGTGCTCGATAAATACAATATCGATTATCATAAGAGCGAGTCGGAAGGCAACCCCTACCGCAGGGCTTGAAGGAGAAATTATGAATATAGAAGGTATGCTTAAATACCAGAGTCTCGACAGGGAGATAAACCAGCTCAACGAACAGTTCAGAACCAGCGAGGCGACCAGACAGTACAACAAATATATGAAGCTGTACAAGCAGGCGATCGAGGACGGCAAGCGTATGAGCGGCGTTATCGGCGAACATTTCGTCAACGTAGACAGACTTACCAAACAGTACGAAAAACTGCTTGCGGATATCGGAGAATACAATAACGTTCTTGACGAGATCACGGACGTAAAGCAGGCTGATTATTACGAAAAACAGCTTCTTAAGCTCTATAACGCGCTTGAGGCAATTGAAAAAGAACTCGACAACGTGCGCAAAGAACTGATGAAGCTCGACGCGGACGCAAAGGCTTTCTTCACTAACGTCAATAACTACTTTATGGCGGTCAAGAAAAGCACTCCCGAAATGGAAAAAGTCAAGCTGGAGATACAGACTAAGGCAAGAGAGGTCATGCTCGCGCAGAAGGAACTGGAAAAGACCATCGAGCCCGAACTCGTAGAGAAATACAAGAAGGCGAAGGAGATCGCGAAATTCCCTCCGTTGGTACCTTTCGACGAGGCGACGAACTCTTGCATGGGTTGCGGACTGGAGCTTTCAAAGGATATAGCGGCAAAGCTCAGACAGGACGGCGGACTGGAATTCTGCCCCAACTGCAACAGACTTGTATATAAGAAGTGATATGAAAAAAAGCGGTTTAAGATCGATGATAACTGGTTTCGCCGTAGGCGCGGTGCTGATAGTCGCGCCTATAGTGATCCTCGCGGTATGGGGCGACAACGACGGTATACAGGCAGCTAAAGCGTCGCTGTACATAGCCGTTTTCGCAGGAGTTCTCGCGGTAGCATTTTCGGCTGCGTATGCAGTAAGATACATTATTTTCAGAACTACGCTGGCAAAGGGCAGGAAAGAAGAAGCGACTTATCTGTCGTGTGAAATGAAATCCACGAGTTCAGCCAAAGATTATTACAGCGTTACCTATTGTTATGACGACAACGGCAAGAGCGTAACAAAGACGACAGGCATCGTCTATACCTGGGAACAGGCGCTCGCTTTAAAATTTGCTGAGCGATTCGAGATAACCGTTTACAAAGGACACAGCTACGTCACTCAGGACGTCGCGCCTCTGATAACGGAACATAAAAAGGAGATCGACGAATTCAAACGCGCATATGCTGAAGCGTACAACAGATATCATAACGCGTAAATATCAATGATAATAAGTTGCCCCGTTTTGAGGTGACCCCCAAAAGTTGGACACTTATGGAGGTGCACATCATTATCGGGGCGCTTTTTTTATACCAGACCAGAATAATACAAACCAGCCCTGAGGCGCCCGCGTGGCGGGAACAGTAGTCGCTGTCGCGTACAGTTGTCTGTATCAAATAGCTAAGCTTTTTTGTTTACACCATAGGCTTT
>DVNX01000081.1 GCA_018714045.1 Candidatus Ornithoclostridium faecavium | reverse complement strand
GTATGTGTTCAAAGCCTATGGTGTAAACAAAAAAGCTTAGCTATTTGATACAGACAACTGTACGCGACAGCGACTACTGTTCCCGCCACGCGGGCGCCTCAGGGCTGGTTTGTATTATTCTGGTCTGGTATACGAAGAAAACGACGCGACGGAAAAGAAGCTTGCCGAAAGGATGGCGGAACTCAGAAAGGAAAAGGGGTGGACGCAGGTCAAAGTTGCGGACAGCCTGGGAATAAGCGCCGTATGTTATCTGCATTACGAAAAGGGACAGAGGGTGCCGCCGCTGGGTTTAATCGTTGCGGTCGCAAAGCTGTACGACGTAAGTGCAGACTATCTTCTGGGGATCGCGCAATATTGACTTAAATCAAGTCGATAACCTTAAAAACCCGAAACATATCGAAAATTTTTAATATGAATAAAATAAAAATATCCGCGGATTTCCGCGGATATTTTGCGTTTTTAAGCGGTTTTAGGTCAATCCTTTTTAAAATAACTTGTCAATCTTATGTTTATAACTGAACAGTCCTGTATCAGCACCGCTTATTCGCTTTTATGGAATATCTTATACCACGTTTCGAAAACCAGCGCGAACGCGACGGTGGCGATCTTGTCGACGACTGAAAGAGTGTATTTTCCCGTCAGTTTAAGGTCGAAAGAAAGTTTGATAAGGGATATGATAAAAGCGAACGGGGTCGATATTATTATCGCTGCAAGCGAAAATAATACGACTATCGCGCTGAATATCGCCGCAAAAGGCGAAAGTAGCGCGCCTTTAACGTAGTTCTTTTCCGGAAGCGGTTCTATTTCGTAATATTCGTCTTCACGTTCCATTTTTTTCCTCGCATTTCCGCGCTTTCGAAAGGGTGCGGTTTTTATAATTTTTCCGTCCGATTCACGATCGTGTCCGCGATTGAGAAGGTAAGTAAGGTATTATTCATCCTACGCTTTAGATATCGTCTAAGCTGTTTACGTCGGTTGAATCCGTTTCACGGGAGATAAACCTTAAGTCGGTTCAACGGGTGCGGGTCGCAGGTTACGACGATGCGGACAAAACCCTGTAATGGCAAATCAAAAGCCGCCCGAAAGCGGCTTTTTCAAGTTGCGTTTGAATTACTTTTTGATGACTTCTTTGCCGCCCATGTACGGTCTGAGAGCTACAGGGATACGCACGCTGCCGTCCTCGTTCAGGTTATTTTCGAGGAACGCTATAAGCATACGCGGAGGAGCTACGACGGTATTATTCAGCGTATGAGCGAAATAATTGCCGTCCGCGCCTTTTATGCGGATGCCGAGACGGCGTGCCTGAGCATCGCCCAGGTTGGAGCAGCTGCCGACCTCGAAATATTTCTTCTGACGGGGAGACCAAGCCTCTACGTCAAGGCTCTTGACCTTGAGATCCGCGAGGTCGCCGGAGCAGCACTCCAGCGTTCTTACGGGGATATCGAGGGTGCGGAAGAAATCGACGGTGTTGGTATAGAGTTTGACGAACCATTCGGGGCTTTCTTCGGGCTTGCAGATGACGATCATCTCCTGCTTTTCGAACTGGTGTATGCGGTACACGCCGCGTTCTTCTATGCCGTGCGCGCCCACCTCTTTGCGGAAGCAGGGCGAGTAGCTGGTCAGAGTTTTGGGCAGCGTGTTTTCAGGCAGTATCGTATTCATGAATCTGCCGATCATCGAATGTTCGCTGGTGCCGATGAGGTAGAGGTCTTCGCCCTCTATCTTGTACATCATGTTTTCCATTTCGGCAAAGCTCATAACTCCCGTGACGACTTCGGAGCGGATCATGAACGGCGGTATGCAGTAGGTGAAACCGCGGTCTATCATAAAGTCGCGGGCATAGGAGAGTATCGCGCTGTGAAGGCGTGCGATATCGCCCGTCAGGTAATAGAAGCCGTTGCCGCTGGTACGGCGCGCGCTGTCGAGGTCTATGCCGTCGAGGCTTTCCATGATATCCACGTGGTATGGGATCTCGAAAGGCGGGACGTACGGGTCGCCGAAACGTTCGACTTCTACGTTTTCGCTGTCGTCTTTACCGATAGGAACGCTGTCGTCGATTATGTTGGGGATGACGAGCATGCGTTTTCTTATCTCTTCCTGCAGGACTTCTTCGCGTTTTTCGAGAGCGAGCAGTTCAGCCGCGATATCCGCGACCTGCTTTTTAGCGGCTTCAGCGGCTTCCTTGTCGCCTTTAGCCATAAAACCGCCTATCTGTTTGCTTACGGCGTTGCGCTGACCGCGCAGGTAGTCGCCGCGGGTCTTAGCCTCTCTGAACTCTTTGTCGAGGGCTTCGACTTCGTCGACGAGCACGAGTTTTTCGTCCTGGAACTTTTTCTTGATGTTGTCCTTTACGAGTTGAGGATTTGTTCTGATAAGTTTAATGTCTATCATGATTTACTCCTTATTTTACGACGATATTGACCAGTCGTTTGGGTATGACGATGACTTTGACCACGTTCATATCGCCGACCGCCTGTTTTACCTGTTCGTTTGCGAGAGCTGCTTCTCTTATGGCGTTTTCGTCCGCGTCTACGGGAACTACTATTTTTGCTTTCATGCGGCTGTTGACCTGTACAGCGAGTTCGTATTCGTCGAGGACGAGCGCTTTCTGATCGCAGACGGGGTAGGAGCGGTTGAAAACGCTTTCCTTGTGGCCGAGCATTTCGTTGAGCTCTTCTGCAAAGTGCGGAGCGAACGGCGCCATCATAAGGACGAGATCTTCGACGCATTCGCGTACGAACTTGTCGTTGACCTTGTTTCCGCCGTCGAGATACTTATAGGTCGCGTTGACGAACTCCATAATACGAGCTATGGCGGTATTGAAGGAGAATTGCTTTGTAT
Organism: Candidatus Ornithoclostridium faecavium; assembly: GCA_018714045.1. Lineage (GTDB taxonomy): Bacteria > Bacillota > Clostridia > Christensenellales > UBA3700 > Ornithoclostridium > Ornithoclostridium faecavium. The sequence goes on along the minus strand of DVNX01000081.1, from coordinate 2,295 downwards.
CGTCGGTGACGCGTCTTATCGTGTTGTGGCGCACGAAATTGAGCGCTTTTTCGGCTTCTGTGAAGCAGCCTTCCTTTACGCCGTTGTCGATACTGCGTTTTACGAGGCGTTCGACTCTTTCCATGAACTTGACGATGGATTCGAGTCCGTTGCTGTTCCACGGACCGCCCTCAACGTAAGAGAAGCCGAACATAAGGTAGAGTCTGAACGCGTCGGAGCCGTATTTGCTGACGTAATCGTCGGGGGATACGACGTTGCCGCGCGACTTGCTCATCTTGAAGCCGTCGGGGCCGAGTATAGTGCCCTGGTGCACGAGAGAGGTGAACGGCTCGTCGAATTTGAGGTAGCCGAGGTCTCTGAGCGCCTTTGTGAAGAAACGCGCGTACAGCAGGTGCATGCAGGCGTGTTCCGCGCCGCCGATATATTTGTCGACCGGCAGCATTTTGTTGATTATTTCGGGATCGAACGCCATCTTATCGTTGTGGGCGTCGGGGTAGCGCAGGAAATACCAGCTGGAGCACACGAAGGTGTCGAGGGTGTCGGGATCTCTGCGCGCGGGTCTGCCGCATATCGGGCAGACGGTATTCATGTATTCCTCGCATTTAAGCAGCGGGGATTTGCCGTCGGGCTTGAAGTCTACGTTGTAGGGAAGCTTTACCGGAAGGTCGCTTTCGGGTACGGGGACTTCGCCGCAGTGTTCGCAGTGGATGATAGGTATCGGGCAGCCCCAGTAACGCTGGCGTGATATCAGCCAGTCGCGCAGACGGTAGTTGGTCTTGAGTTCGCCGTGACCCTTTTCAGCCAGCCATTCGATGACTTTGACTCTGCCTTCTTCGGTGGAGAGACCGTCGAACTGACCGCTGTTGACCATAACGCCGTAGTCGCAGAAGGGGAGCGAGTCGTCAGAGCCGTCCTTGGAGCGGATGACGCGGCGGATGAGCAGGTCGTATTTCTTAGCGAAATCGTAGTCGCGTTCGTCGTGAGCGGCAACGCCCATGACCGCGCCCGTACCGTAGGAATACAGCACGTAGTCGCCTATCCATATCGGGACTCTTTCGCCGTTGGCTGGGTTGATGCAGTATGCGCCCGTGAACGCGCCCGTCTTTTCGCGGGAGGTAGAGAGTCTTTCTATTTCTGAGCTCTTAGCGCAGGCTTCTTTATAAGCTTCCACCTCTGCTTTGTGTTCGGGGGTAGTCAGCTTATCGACGAGCGGGTGTTCTGGCGCGAGAACGACGTAAGAAACGCCGAAAACGGTATCCGCGCGGGTAGTGAACACTTTGAAAGAATCGCCGCTTTCGCAGTCGAAGGTTATTTCGCCGCCTGTGGATTTGCCTATCCAGTTTTTCTGCATGAGCTTGGTCTTTTCAGGCCAGTCCAGCTTGTCGAGACCCTGAAGGAGTTCTTCTGCGTAATCGGTTATCTTGAAGAACCACTGGGTAAGGTTTTTGCGCACGACGGTCGTGCCGCAGCGTTCGCAGGCGCCGTCGACGACCTGTTCGTTGGCAAGGACGGTATTGCAGTGAGGGCACCAGTTAACGGGAGCCTCTTTGCGGTACGCGAGACCTTTTTTATAGAACTGAAGGAATATCCACTGAGTCCACTTGTAGTAGTCGGGCATACAGGTCTTTACCTCGTAATCCCAGTCGAAGGAAGCGCCCATCGCTTTGAGCTGCTGTTCCATCGTCGCGATATTTTTGAGAGTGCTGTCCTGCGGATGGATACCCGTCTTTATTGCGTAGTTTTCGGCAGGCAGACCGAAAGCGTCGAAGCCCATCGGCTGGAAAACCTCGTAGCCGTTCATACGCATAAAGCGCGCATAGCTGTCGGACGGGCCGAAATTGTACCAGTGACCTACGTGCAGTTTCGCGCCCGAAGGGTAGGAGAACATTTCAAGCACGTAGTACTTTTTGTCCATTTTGGACTTGTCAAAGCTGTACAGCTTTTCGTCAGCCCAACGTTTTTGCCACTTTTTTTCAATTTGAAGAAAATCCATATAAACTCCGTTATCGGTAGATTTTGCTTAACATGCAAATATATAGATATATTATAAATCAAGAGTATTTTTTTGTAAAGTAATTAATATAAAAAGCGTATATACGCGCGGGGAGCGCGTGAATATAAAAGAGGAATAAAAAACGGCAGGAAAGATTTGAAACGCCGTGACGGAAAAAGAACCCCGCAAGGCAAGTGAGCAGATAACGCAAAACGGCGCAAACGGATAGCAGGACTTAAAAAAGAGTACAAAGCGCAAAGAGTGAGAGGAAGATACGAAAAAAAGTTTGCGGCTGTTGAGAG
>DVNX01000080.1 GCA_018714045.1 Candidatus Ornithoclostridium faecavium | reverse complement strand
CCTCAGGCTATAATTTCAGTATGTGCTCAGAGCCTATGGTGTAAACAAAAAAGCTTAGCTATTTGATACAGACAACTGTACGCGACAGCGACTACTGTTCCCGCCACGCGGGCGCCTCAGGGCAGGTTCGTATTATTCTGGTCTGGTACGGGTCGGCTGTCGCTTCGCAAAATATTATTTACAGAGGCGGCGAAAATTATTCAAACGCTTGCGCGCAAATATAAGTTTGATATATCATATAGCTATGGAAAGGAAGAAGAACATGCCTGCCGAAGTCGACGGTAACGGCGCGGCGGTGCAGAAGGAAGAGTCGAAGTTTACCAGGTTTATGCGCATTAAGCGCAATTTGTCGATCGCGTTCAATTTCATCTACATAATCGCGTATATGGCTTTTACTGTCTTTACGTTCGCGGGCGACAACGCCGAGATAACGTGGCTGCCGTACCTGTTCGGCGGGTTTATCGTGGTTTATATGGCACTCTTCATAGCGTCTCTCGCTATGGCTAAAAGCAACCGCAGAAAAGAAAACGCGGTAAAGAATTACAAAAGCGGTCTGAAGATCGTAAAAAAACTGCTTAAACTGGTAAATCTCGTGCTTGCTATCGCGCTCGTCGTGAACGCGGTCAGCGGCGACAGGAACATTTTCTCGCTGATACTTTCGTGCGTATCCGTGCTTTACGTCGTGATACAGATAATCATGGAGATACGCAAGATGATAAAGCGTCGCAGGAAAATGAAGATAAAAGAGAAGCAGGAGGAATGCGACAACCGCTTTATCGCCGACGTGAAGAGTATATGGAACGGCGAGGACAAGAAAGACGCTCAGCCCGCAGACGTTCAGCCCGAAGATAGCGTAGCTGCGACAGCGGCGACAGAGGAAAGCGCGGCTGAAAACGCGCCCGCGGCCACAGTAGATAATGCTTCAGTAGTCGTCGAAGCTGAAAAGAAGCCCGCAGAGGTCGTTGTTCAAGAAGAAAAACCCGCAAAGAAGGGCGTGTCCGCAAAGATTTCTGCCATAAGCAAAAGCGCTACCAAGAAGATAGAAGACGTGAAAAAGAGCGCTCAGGATAAAGTCGACGCGGTAAAGAGCACGGCAGAAAAGGCGAAAAAGATAGGAGCGCGCGCTAAAGAATATTACGGCGAGCGCAAGAAGATAGAAGAGGAAATGTCAGGAAAAAAGAAAAAGAAGGACGAAAACAAAAAGTAAGACTGTGGAAATAAAAGTACTTGAAAAATCGCAATACCCCGCGGCGCTTTATCTTATAAGGGAGACCTTCGATAAGTTCGTCGCGCCGTTTTATACTGATGAAGGCGTCGAAACTTTCAAAGCCCGTTTTTCGTCGCCGGAAGACTTTGACGACGCTGTCGTTTACGGCGCTTTCGACGAAAACGGAGAGCTTGCGGGCGTGCTCATCGCGGTCAACGATCTTGCGCATATAGTCGCGTTTTACGTAAAGGAAAAATTTCAGAAGAGAGGAGTCGGGAAAGCGCTTTTCGAAAGACTTTCTGATGACAGCAACAATTCATACGTTACAGTCAACGCTTCGCCTTACGCGGTAGAGATATACCGCAAACTCGGTTTTATAGAAGCGGGCGAGACTGAGGACAGGGACGGCATAGTCTTTACCCCGATGATGAAAGCTCTTTACGGGGTAACCAACGGATAAGAAAAGATAAAGTTCAACAATTTAATTTCACAACTAAAAAAGAAGCGGACGGTTTAAACCGTCCGCATTGTTTTTTATCGGGTCAGCTTATTTTGTCAGACCTTTTTCGTCGAATTCGTTGATGAAGTCGACCGTTATGTCAAGGACTTTGGAAAGACACTCCGGGCTTAAGTTGTCGTAGTTGTCCAGGCGGGTATGGTAATATTCCTTGACCTGCGGTGCCATAGCCGCAATGCAGGCGGATTTTCTTCCTGCCTGAGCGAAAGCCGCCGCGTCGGTCGCGCCCGCATAGACTGAACCGTAATGCAGTTTCATACCGTTTTTCTCGCCTGCGCGCTTTATCATTTCGCAAGCGGGCATATTGAGTTTAACGGTGCCGTTGAGGTCTTTGTTGTAGATGACGAGGTGTTCGAGTTCGCGCAGGGTTTCGTAGGTGACGAACAGCGTTTCTACGTCATCTTCTTTCCAGAGGTCAGGATTGTTCTTGCAGAAGAATTTTGCGCCGCGCAGTCCCGCTTCTTCAGAACCTGTAACGAGAGCTACGACCTCTGTGTTTTCAAGGCGCACGTTGTTTTCCTTCATCAGCTTGAGAACAGCAATAGCCATATAGCAGGCTGTAAGGTTGTCGTTAGCTCCTGGGACGGGTCTTCTTATGTCCGAAAACAGGAAGAAAGCTATGTAGAAAGGTACGAATATCACGGACGCGATACCCATATAAAGGGGAACGCCTGAGGGAGTACCGATGACTCCGCCCATGCTGACGCACGCAACGACCACGCAGGCGAGAATGTAAATAACGCCGATTATCGGGATGATGATGCTGGTCAGGAAGAGATTGTAACCGCCGACGTAATGCCAGTGCCATTCATAGGTCACATCGGAGTGTCCGTTGAGGACTATGCGGCGCTTAAGCTTGCCGCTCGGCTTGATGCCGCCCCATACGTTGCCGGATTCGCGCTTTTTGAAAAGCCAGTCTATAGTCTCGCGGTAGAGCACGAATTGTCCTATCATCGGAATGAGCGCGAACAGCACGCAGACCACGCTTACGATAGGAGCGAAGAAATAGATCGCGATCGCCAGCATCATGAACACGCCGACGAAGTATGTCCAGCCGAAGAATGCGTGAGGAGCGACCTTAAAGCTTTCGCCGTAAGAGTCGTCCGCATAGCCCGCGATCTGCGATTTCATATAATCGAGAGCCTTGCGTTCTCCGTCGTTGCCGGGGTCGCGGTCGCCGAAGTCTTTGATGACGTGTTCGATCTCGTCGCAAATGAACTTTACGGCGTCGTCTTTTTGCTGTCTGGTAAAATCCATAATTCACCTCTGATACATATAATACGCTAATTATACAATATGTACGCCTTAGTTGTCTACACTTTGTTTTGCAATCCTGAAAAAGCTTAAAAGGGCGTACGGCGCGATGAAAAAGAGGAGATCGGATAAAATCATACTGACGGAAGCCCGATCCTGAGATAAAAGAAACTTATCGGAGCGCCTGAGACTACGTGTTTACAATGATTTTACTTGCATACGCGCTTTGCGTGTGCGATAATATTGTAAAGGAAAGGACTATGAAGAAAAAACTCGTATTTATCGCAATACTTTCAATAATCGTATGCGCGCTGGCAGGGTCGACCTGTTTCGCGGCGACAGAGACCAACGTAAAGCCTGTAGACAATATGGGCGATATCTTCTTTTACATTCTGGCGGCGGCGCTTGTGGTCGCGGTCATAGCCATCTGCATAATCTTCAGATACAGCAAGAAATTCGTAGTAAAAGAAAGAGAAAGACTTATCGAACAGAAAAAAGAATATATTCCCGCGAAAGAGATACGCGTAACGGATAAACCGCTCGAGGAAAAGACCTTAAAGCATTCCTCGAAAAAGAAGGAAGAATGATAAGCTGAATGCCCCGTTTCGGGGCTTTTTTGTTGCATTAGACTTCGCCGATATCAAAACACGCAAGCCCGAGTCTTTGCGAAAATAAAAACAACTGTTGAAAACGCGTGCAAAGCGTGTTATAATATCATTAACATATTTTCGGGGGAAAAGCCGTGAAAAAGACAAAAATAACCGTCGTAGTTGCGATATTGATCGCGCTTTGCTGCGTGTCTGTCGCTTGCGTGCCCAGCCGCGACGCCTGCAAGACAAAATACGAAAGCGCCGGATATACGACAACGCCGCTTTCTGCCAATACGCTTGAACTTTCGGGCGAAGACGTGGATTTTATCTACTGCGGCGTAAGAGAAGCGTCGTCGGACTATATCAGAGTCGTCGCGTTCAAGAAAAAAGACAAGGCGACTGAATACGCTGAACGCGCTAACGTGGAAAACACGGGCGAAGGCGCGTATATCGTGGAGCAGCACGGCAAAGTAGTGCTCGTCGGTACTCAGAACGCTCTCGATATCTACAACAACAAAGGCGGCGTCGTTGACGATAAAAATGACGGAAGCGGAGAAGAAACAGAGGAATAAGAGCCTTTCGGTTTTGAAAAGTTTATAATATTACGATCGCCGCGACGCTGCGCGGCGATTTGTTTTTATACCTACATAATAATATCGCTTTATCAATGCGACGAAAAAATTATGTTTAAGCTTAAACGCAGCGCTTATCGATATCGGACAGAGTGCGTATAAATATACAGTTAATTCGATATTTGGTGATTAAAATAATTTATTATGCGCATAAAGCACGCATAAAACCTTTCTTTTCAAAAATTTTACATAAATTTATTGAAAGTTGCGATTCTCAATGCTATAATTAAGGTATCTTAACCTGAGGAGGTTTTTATGAAGAAATTTATTACAATCACATCGATAGTTGTGCTTGCGGTAGTTCTTGCAACTATGCTCATGGCTTGTACGCCCAGCGAAGATTCGCTCAAGAAGAAGTTTGAAGAAGCGGATTATACGGTAACAAGCGTAAATTCCGACGAAGCACAGAAATATCTGGATGAATATCTGGGAGAAGATTCTGAAGAAATCCCTGTGAAATACGTACTTGTCGTTACTGACGGCATTTTCGGTATCAACGTCGTACCCGTATGCGTCGTCATCTGCTTTAAGAATTCTGACGATGCGAAGGCGGCATACGAGGGAAACGAAGATTCGGCTAACGTCAAGAAAAAGGGCAACGCAGTAGCTTTCGGTACTGAAAAAGCGTTGGAACTGTTCTGATAATTAAAAAAAGTATTAAACGGGCGCGGAAGCGTCCGTTTTTTTATGCGTAAAAAGCAAAACCGAATTCTTTAAAAGGATAGCAGGCGGACAAAAATAATTAAGATATTTAAGTTGTTAATGCAAAACGTGAGGAGCGAAGAGTTGTTTAAATTCTTAAAAACTGATTTTACAGCAGCTTTCGGACTGTCCGCAAGTGAGGGAAAGTATAAGACAAAAACTTTTATAATGCGTAAAAGTTGCAACGCGGGCGAAAAAACGTTATAATCATAAATATGAAAAAAAGAAGAGCGTTTTTAACCGTATTTATATTTTTGACGGCGGCAATTATATTGCTGTCAGCAGTCGCGTGCGCTACGGAGGAATCCGCGCTCAAAGAAAAATACGAGCAGGCGGGTTTCGACGCGCAGGCATTTCCGTTTTTGAGCGCTTCTGTAGATAAAGAACTGGTAGACTTTGCATATCACGGGCTTAAGAACGCCAATTCTTCCAACGTCGAGCAGGTTTTCGTGATAACGTTCAACAATATCGACGATGCGAAGGCGTATTACGACGCGCACGAAAACGATAAGGATAAACCCAATATGATCAGGCAGGGCAGAGCCGTGGTTTACGGCAGCAGCGAAGCGGTAGATCTGTATTAAAGCGTCTAAACGTAATAGACGTGGCGGCGATACAGCCGCCTTTTTTATATAAACGAGCAGTAGCTGTTTGAAAATAATTATCGTTAATTCGGATAAACGATCATATTTGTAAAATGCCAGAAAATTGAAATCCGATAAAATCAACTCGGCTATACGGTCGCGACAATATATTGTCGTAAAATCGAAATATTGTAAAGTATCGGGCGTAAAAATCACTTTATATCGGTAAAAACTCAAATAAAACACAGCTGTCAAGGGATATACAAACAGGTTTGCAAAGGGAAAATAACCGTCATACCAGACCAGAATAATACAAACCAGCCCTGAGGCGCCCGCGTGGCGGGAACAGTAGTCGCTGTCGCGTACAGTTGTCTGTATCAAATAGCTAAGCTTTTTTGTTTACACCATAGGCTTTGAACACATAC
>DVNX01000079.1 GCA_018714045.1 Candidatus Ornithoclostridium faecavium | reverse complement strand
CCGGTTATGAGCCGGTTGCTCTAACCAACTGAGCTAATGGCCCCCGGATTAGCTTGTTATCGCTGGTCGGGGTGAAGAGATTCGAACTCCCGGCCCCATGGTCCCAAACCACGTGCGCTACCAAGCTGCGCTACACCCCGAAATTCGTTTCCTTCCGTGCGACTGTTACAATATACAACATTCAGAGGATTATTGTCAACGATTTTCAGGCAAATTTTTATACTTTTTTATTTTTATTGCGCGCTTTATAAAGTATAGAATAAACCTTACAAAGCGCGCGCAAAAATCGTTAAAAATTACTCGTCTTTCTTGTCTTCGTCAGCGCCGTCTTTCTTGTCGTCTTCGCTGGCAAATTTCATAAGATTGAACAGATCGCCGAGAGTAGCGCCGGAGCTTTCAGACTGCCAGGAAGTGGTTTCCTCTTCCTCTGCCGCCTTCTTTGCAGGCTTCTTGCGCGGAGCTGCGTTTGCAGGCTTTTCGAACTTCTTCGCGTTGCGGGAAGCTCTCTTTTCTTTAGCTTCCTGATAATCCTCGTCGGATATCTCAACGTCCTCAGCCTTCTTCTCTTCCTCAGGCAGGAGCGCCTTGATGGAAAGGGTTATCTTGTTGTCGTTGAACTTGATGACCTGAGCGGTAACCTCGTCGCCCTCTTTGTAGAGATCTGCGGGGTTCTTTACGTAGCTTCTGGAAAGTTCGGATACCGGAACGAGACCGTCAACGTCTCTTTCGATAAGAACGAATATACCGTACGGGAACACGCTTCTTACCTTACCGGTGATAACGGAACCTACGGGGTACTTTTCAGCCGCGAGCTCATAAGGCTTCTTCTGAAGCTGCTTGTATCCGAGAGATACTCTGTTGGTCTCTCTGTTAGCCTTGAGGATCACGAAATCGTAGGATTTGCCGATCTCGAGAACATCGCTGGGATGAGCAACGCTGTAATGAGAAAGATCTGCGATATGAGCGAGGCAATCGAAACCGTAAACGCTTACGAATGCACCGAAATCGGTCAGTCTCTTTACCTTGCCGTTGACGACAGCGCCGACGGTAAGCTTGCTCCACAGTTCGTCCTCTTTCTTAGCCTTTTCTTCTTCGAGGATAACTCTCTGAGAAGCGACGATGGAACGTCCTCTCTTGATGGTGATTTCTTTGGGCTGTTCAGCAACTTCTGCGGGAGCTTCTTCAGCTACTGCTTCTGTAGCTTCAGCAGCTTCTGCTACTGCGCCTTCTTCCTTTGCCTCTTCTTTAGCTTCTTCGGCTTTAACTGCCTTCTTAGGCTCGATAGCTCTGAGTCTCAGAGTCTTGCCGACGTACTTCTCGAGGTCGGTAACGTAACCGATCCTGATCTGGGAAGCGGGAACAAAGATCTTGTAGCTGCCCAGTCTTCCTTCGAGACCGCCTTTGACTACTCTGTCGATAGTGACTTTGAATTCGCCGCCGCGGATAGCTTCTTCAGCTTCTTTGTCTTCCTGGTTGCGCTTGTCTACCGCTTTCTTGGAGAACGCGATGCTGTCGCTTGCTTTCTTGTTTTGCTTCTCTATAACCATTGCGGCTATTACATCGCCCGACTTGTAATTTTCAGGCTTATATTCTATACCGTCAAGTTCGGCGTCGGTCTTATCGATAAAACCGTCTTTCTTGCCGCCGAAGCTGATAATAATGCCTTCGTCGTTTGCACTGATTACTTTGCACTCTTTGAAAATCTTACCTGCTTTGATGTCCGTGTTCTTCTTTTCAGACGCTTCAAACAGTTTACCGAATTCGTTTTCCTTGTTGGTTTTTTGAGTGTCGTTCATTTGTTTTACTACCTCCTCGATCAACTCTTTCGGAGTTGACGCCCCGGCTGTCACGCCGAGGATTTTAAAATTGTGTTTATTATTTATCACCGGCTTTAAGTCGGCAATATTTTCAATGAAATAGGTATGGGCGCAATTTGCGCGGGCGATCTCAAAAAGTTTGCCCGTATTAGAGCTGGATCTGCTGCCGATAACCAGCATACCGTCGCACTTTTTACTGAGTTCTTCCGTCTCGGATTGCCTATCTGTTGTAGTATAGCAAATAGTCCTGAATTTTTCAACTGTTTTACAGCGGTTTTCAATACTTTTTAATAAAATATCATACTTTTTTTCACTGTATGTCGTCTGCACCACAACGCATAACTTTTCGTCTGCAGGGAGCTTGTTTACGTCTTCTTCGCAGTCTACGATATACGCGCTGTTGCCGCATCTTCCGTTTATTCCGACGACCTCGGGATGGTCCGCGGCACCTATGATGACTATCGTATATCCATTGTCGTGATACTTAGCTACCAGATTGTGTATTTTCTTGACGAAAGGACAGGTCGCGTCGATATACGGGATACCTTTTTCTTTAAGTTCGTTTTCCACGCTTTCAGGCACACCGTGAGAGCGGATTATAACCGTACCCCCTTCGTATTCGTCAATGGAATTTATAGCGTTTATGCCTTTTCTTGCAAGCTTTGCGTTTACGTAGTCGTTATGGATAAGTTCGCCGAGAGTACACACCTTTCCCTTTGTTTTCAGCGCGGTATCTACGGCGTTGCTTACGCCGAAACAAAAACCCGCGTTCTTTGCTACGAATATCCTCATATTACCTCATTTCGCGCAGACTGCGTCAGCCTTCGCGCGTTCGTATTTTTTCAGACTTCCGCCGTATCTTTCCACTATTTCGTCGATCTGAGCCCTGAGTTCTTTCATCTTATCGCGTATGAGTTCTGTTATCTCGCTTTTTACTTCGTGCACGTTTTTACCTTCGAAGCCGCTGACGTCGATGGGATCGCCTACGATAAGTCTGTTCTTTCTGAATGCGAACGGCTTAAGCGGTCTGTAATATACCGTAGGCACTATGACCGAGCCCGATTTCACCGCTATCGCAGACGTACCGTCCTTAAACGGCAGCATATATTTGAAATTCGCGCCTTTATTGCATTTTCCCTCAGGAAAAATCAGGACTTTGCCGCCCGATTTCAGTTCTCTTATTATCTTTTTAACAGCGCCGATATCCGTCTCTCCGCGTTTTATTTTGACCGCACGGCATAATGCCGCCATTCCTTTTTCCACGAACCTGCTTTTAAGCGCTTCGGCTTTGACGACTATCCTGCCTTTAAAATCGAACAGTTTGCTGTAGATCGCGTTGGCGTCTATCGCGGAATAATGGTTGCATACGCATACGACGTTGCCTTTTTGCGGAAATTTTTCCTTATAATATATCTTAGTCGGCCACCAGACGACGCGCATAAGAAAACGCCCGAAAGCGCCTAACGCACGGTAAAAGATATTGGGTTGCTTTTCGCCGTTTTCACGGCATTTTTCAGACGATTCAGACATTTTCCACCACCGGTAATATGTATTTTAACCCCCGTGAGGCTTCCTCCTGAAAGAATAAATCCGACCCTTTTCCTTTTCCGCGACGCCGCTCCCAAGCGTCGTAAAACAATTATATGTTATTCACTTCTCTTCGACTTTGCCGCCTTCTGAAGAAAGCGTTTTTTCGTCTTTTGCGGCAATCTCTTTTTTAGCCTGTTCGTACTTTTTAGGATCGCCGCCATAGTTTTCCATAATGTCGTCCAGCTGATTTCTGAGCTCAAGCATCTTATCGAAAACGAGCTGAGACGCCTCGTCTTTTACGTCGTGCAACTGCTTGCCGTAATAAGCGCTGAGGTCTATCGGATCGCCGACAATAAGCCTGTTTTTTCTGAAACCGAACGGTCTGAGCGGTTTGTAATACAAAGTCGGCACTATTACGGACTTAGTCTTTATCGCGATGGTGACGGGACCTTCCTTGAACGGCAGAAGCTCTTTGTAATTCTTGCTCTTATTGCGCGTTCCTTCAGGAAAAATGAGTATTTTTCCGCCTGCGAGAAGCTCTTTCATCATCTCTTTTATGGCTTTTATGTCCGACTCTCCGCGGCGCACGCTTATCGCGTTGCAAAGCGCGGTCAGAAAATTGCCGACAAAGCTGTCGTCCATGGCTTCGGATTTAACTACTATCCTGCCTTTAAATCCGAAAAGCTGGTGGTAAATTGCGCAAGCGTCCTCTATCGCATAGTGGTTGCATATGCAGATAACGGGCTTATCCTGCGGAAATTTTTCTTTATAAAATATTTTCGTAGGCCACCAGACTATCGTCATCAGCCATCTTCCGATCGAACCGAGTATCCTGTAAAAAAGCCCCGTTTTCTTTTCTTTTTTTACTGCGACGGCAGTCTCGTTGTTAGTGTGTGTTGACATATCTTAAAATAACCTCTATGACCTCGTCCGTCGAAAGATCCGTGCTGTCTATAAGCACGGCATCTTCAGTCTGAACGAGGGGCGCGAAATCTCTGTGGGTATCGTTGTAATCGCGGTCGTTGACGTCCGCGAGAACTGTTTCGTAACTTATATCCGAGCCCTTGGCTTTAAGCTCTTCGTACCTCCTTCTCGCCCTCTCCTCAGGAGTAGCGGTAAGAAAAAATTTGTATTTACTGTCGGGAAGAACGAAACTGGTAATGTCTCTGCCGTCGAGAACGACGTCGTTTTTCTTTGCTATCGCCCTCTGCTGTTCAACGAGAAAAAGCCTGACTTCTTTTATTTTTGAAACGTCGGAAGCCATTTTCGAGACCGCGTGTTCTCTTATCGCCGCAGACACGTCCTCTCCGTTCAGATATATTCTCTTCTCGTCTCCTTCGCCGCGGAATTCTATTTCTATTTCCGTAAGAAGCGGAACGACCTTATCCCTGTCGTTCACGTCGACGCCTTTACGCGAAACGTAAAGCGCGACAGCGCGGTACATAGCGCCCGTGTCGAGATATATTATGCCCAGCTTTTTTGCCAGCATCTTGCTTATCGTGCTTTTACCTGCGCCGGAAGGTCCGTCGATAGCGATATTAAGCATACGCGCCTCCGAAAAAATTTATGCGGTTCAAACCGTTATAATCAGTTTATCTTATATTATTGCAAATATCAAGTAAATTTTTTCTATAATGCCGTACGAAAAACAGCCGTAACGTAGCATATTCGCACGCATGTGTACGTATTATAACGCCCGCACGACCGCCATAGCCGTAGCGAAAGCGATCTGAAGATTGAATCCCCCCGTCAGCGCATCGACGTCGAGAAGCTCTCCGACCACGTAAAGGCCGCTGACTTTTTTACTCGACATATCCTTCGGACTTATCTCTTTTACGTCGACGCCGCCCTGCGTGATTATGCCGAAATCAATTCTGTCTTTTGCAGTCAGCGCAAAGGTCAGGCTTTTTACGGCGCGCACTATTTCGCTCCTCTGTTTCGCGCTCAGAGAGCCCGCCTTGGTCTCTTCCGCAATCCTCGCCTGTGCGAGAACTTTGGGAGCGAGAGATCTGGGCATAAGATTGAAAAGCAAAGTCTTTACCGCGGCTTTCGGAGCGGCTGCGATCTCCCTTTGTATACGCGCGTCCAACGTAGCGTCGTCCAGCGCGGGTTTAAGATCTATCGAGAGCAAAGTTCCCTTTCCGAAAACGCCGTTTTTATCACAGTATTTGCCTGCAAGCGAAGATAAAGTAAGTATTATCGGACCGCTTACGCCGTTATGCGTAAAAAGCATTTCGCCGAACTCGGAAGCAACTGTTTTTCCTCCGACGACAATGCCCGCCGTAACGTTTTTGAGCGAAAGTCCCTGCAAGCCGTCCACTCCTTTTGCAAGCAACGGCACGAGAGCGGGAGAAATGTCCGTTACGGTGTGCCCCAGCGCTTTAGCGATCTTATAGCCGTCGCCCGTGCTGCCCGTAGCTGGATACGTTGCTCCGCCCGTAGCGAGAACTACGACGTCGCAAGGATGATCTGCTTTATCCGTCTTTACCGAGACGACTTTTCCGTCTTTTGTTTCGATCGCGACCGCCTTTTCGTTGAACCGTATATCCGCGCCGTTAGAGCGGGCGTATCTTTCAAGGGCTTTTACTATATCGTTTGATTTATCCGACGCGGGAAAAACTCTGTTTCCTCTCTCGACTTTGAGTTTAACTCCGAGAGAAGAAAAGAAGTCCATACAGTCGGACGGCGTAAAGCCGTATATCGCCGAATTGAGAAACTTTGGATTACTTACGACGTTGCTAAGAAACTCGCGCGCGTCGCACGAATTTGTCAGATTGCACCTGCCCTTTCCCGTTATGAAAAGCTTTTTGCCGACCTTATCGTTCTTTTCGATAAGCACGACTTCGTGTCCTTTTTCCGCAAGGCCGCCCGCGCAGACAAGACCCGCGGCGCCTGCTCCGATAACTACCGCATTCACAGTTTTATGTCCTTTACCGCTTCGTACAGCGCGGTATCGTTGAAGTTTAGTTTTACGGGAGATATAGTCGCGTAGCCCTGCTCGTTCAGAACGACGTCGGTCTGTCTGTCGTTGGTCTCGCTCGCAACGGGATAACCTGTTATGAAATACCCTCTGCCGTCAACGTAACGGTATTCGTCGAAATACTTTCTGTCGCCCGTCGTGGCGAAACGCACTCCCTTGAGCTTTGGCGGCACGGACGGAAAATTGATATTGAAAATCGTGTTCTTGTCCGTCGGCAGAAGTCCTATCAGAAATTCAAGATTTTTAGCTATAAAATCCGCAACGTAAGTATAATCGTTGTCCTTGCAGTCGTAAGAAACGGCAATACCGTAGACCTCGTGCATGCAAGCTTCCAGAGCGGCGTTGACCGTGCCCGAATACGCAATATCCGTGCCTATGTTGCAGGTATTGTTTATTCCGCTTATCACGACGTCGGGCTTATCCCCTTTCATTACGGTATCGATACCGAACTTTGTACAATCCGCGGGCGTTCCGTTTAAAATGTAGCTTTCGAAATCCTCTGAAACTGCCATCTGCATAAAGTTCAGCGCACCGTGAAAAGTAAGACTGCGGCTGCTGCCGCTCCTCTCAGAGTCAGGTGCGATGACAGTCACGCTGTGATCTTCGGAAAGCCTCTTTGCAAGAGTCAGCAAACCGTTTGCATATAATCCGTCGTCATTCACAAGTAAAATTTTCATAGCTATATTATTACACGAAAACTCGTTTTTGTAAACAGATCTTTGCACTTAAAACGCGCATGAAAAAGCCGCGCCAAAGCGACGCGGCTTAATGTTTTGCCTTTACGGTCAATCAGACGGGCTGGATGCCGTTGACGGTATCGCCTATCTCGCTGTCGACCTTGTACTTGTTAGCCTGACGGTACTTGAAATAGTTGATCGCGACCTGCGGGAACAGAGCGTAAGACAAAACGTCCTCGTCCTGCTCGATATACTCCTTGATCTCTTCGCGGTAGCTTGCAAGTTCAGGCTTGATGAGATCTGCGGGACGGCAGGTGATCGGCTTTTCGTCGCCGAGAACTTTCTTGACGATCTCCGGATCCGGAGCCGCGGGAAGTCTGCCGTACTTTCCTCTCAGAACGTCCTTGGTCTCAGCGCAAACCATCTTGTATCTCTCTCCGCTTATTACGTTGAACACCGCCTGGGTGCCGACGATCTGGCTGGTCGGGGTGACGAGCGGCGGATAGCCGAGATCCTTTCTGACGTTGGGGACTTCTGCGAGAACTTCGTCGTATCTGTCCATAGCGCCCAGCTTCTTGAGCTGACCTACAAGGTTGGAGAGCATACCGCCAGGAACCTGGTAGATAAGAGCGCGTACGTCGGTCTTAAGCGACTTTTCTGTGAGCCAGCCGTCCTTTTTGAGTCTGTCCGCAACTTTATCGAAATAGGAAGAAAGTTCGTTCAGAGCCTTGAGGTCGAGACCGGTGTCGTACTCTGTGCCCTGCAAAACCGCAACCATAGGTTCGGTAGCGGGCTGAGAAGTACCGTTACCCATCGCGGAAAGCGCGCAGTCGATGATATCGACGCCTGCTTCGATCGCTTTGAGGTAGGTCAGATTGCCCGTGCCCGACGTCTGGTGAGTGTGCAGGTGTACGGGAACTTTTACGACCTTCTTTATGCCCTTTACGAGATCGTACGCGGTGTAAGGCAGAAGAATACCCGCCATATCCTTTATGCAGATGATATCCGCGCCCATATCCTCGAGCTCTTTAGCGAGCTTGATGAAATATTCGTTGGTGTGGACGGGGCTGGTCGTGTAGGATATCGTAGCTTCGCAGATACCGCCGTATTTCTTGCAGCTGTCCATAGCCTGCTTCATGTTTCTGGTGTCGTTCAGAGCGTCGAAAATTCTGATGATGTCGATACCGTTCTTGATAGACATCTTGACGAATTCGTCGACGACGTCGTCTGCATAGTGCTTGTAACCCAGAATGTTCTGACCTCTCAGAAGCATCTGAAGCTTTGTGTTGGGCATAGCCTTCCTAAGCTGACGCAGTCTCTCCCACGGATCCTCGTTGAGGAATCTGAGGCAGGAGTCGAAAGTCGCGCCGCCCCAGCACTCAATTGAATAATACCCTATTTTGTCGAGTTTGGACGCAACGGGAAGCATCTCGTCCAGGCGCATACGGGTTGCCGCCTGAGACTGATGTGCGTCTCTGAGTATAGTTTCTGTGATTTTAACCATATATTTTTACCTCGTGATTCAATCTTATTTGCCGAACAGCGCAAGCAGAACGCCTGCCGCAACGGCACTGCCGATAACGCCCGCGACGTTGGGTCCCATAGCGTGCATCAGCAGATAGTTTCTGGGATTCTCTTCCTGACCTACGTTGTGAGAAATTCTCGCCGCCATAGGAACTGCGGAAACGCCTGCCGAACCGATAAGCGGATTGACCTTTCCTTTCGTGACCCAGTACATGACTTTGCCCAGGAGCAGACCGCCTGCGGTGCCGCCCGCGAACGCAAACACGCCGATAATGATGATCTTAAGCGTCTGCACGGTGATGAACACCTCTGCGGTAGCCTTGGTACCGACGAGCACGCCGAGAAGGATCGTGATGATGTTGATGAGTTCGTTCTTGGACGTATTGGTAAGTCTGGGAACGACTTCGGATTCCTTGAACAGGTTGCCCAGCATCAGCATACCGAGAAGCGGGACCGCACTCGGGAGAATGACGCCGACAACGAGAGTAACGATGATCGGGAACACGACCTTTTCCGTCTTGGAAACGGGTCTGAGCTGTTCCATAACTACGGCTCTTTCCTTCTTGGTCGTCATAAGCTTCATGATCGGCGGCTGGATTATCTTGATCAGCGCCATATACGAGTATGCCGCGACTGCGATGGACGGGAGCAGGTGCGAAGCGAGCTTTGTCGTAACGTAGATCGCCGTAGGACCGTCTGCACCACCGATGATAGCGATAGCAGATGCCTCTTCACCGGTGAATCCGATATTGATCGCGATGATGAAAGTCAGGAATATACCCAGCTGTGCCGCCGCGCCCAGGATAAGGCTCTTGGGGTTGGCGATGAGCGGACCGAAGTCGGTCATAGCGCCGATACCGAGGAAGATGAGCGGCGGATAGATGACCCACTCAACGCCCTTGTACAGATAGTAGAAAATACCCTGATCCGCAACGACTTCGTGCGTGCTGGTCACGGTGATGCCGGGGAACAGCTTCTCTACTTCCGCCGTTATTGCCGCAACTTTGTCAAGCATGCTCATACCCGTCGTATCGATATTCAGCATCTGTGCGAGCTGAGCGACGGTGCCGCTTATCACGGTGCCGTCTTCGAGCGTGAGCGCTTGCGAAAGATTGTTCGCGTCGAAGAACGTATATCCCAAAGTACCGTACAGAACGTTGTACGTACCCGGTATGTTGATTATGAACATACCGAAACCTATCGCGAGAAGCAGGTTGGGCTCAAACTCCTTATAGACCGCGAGGTAGATCAGAACGCACGCTATCACAAGCATGATAAGGTTCTGCCACAACTCGGTGGTCGAAGTCATAAAGCCCGTGCTCATCCACAGGTTTTTGAGGGAATCTACAAGGTCGAGCGACAAAATTGTAGATGAAAACGCCATTGTTTTGCCTCCGTATTACGCTATCGTGCAGAGCACCGCGCCGGTGTCGATATTCGCGCCTTCGCTGACCGAATAAGTGATAACGCCGTCCTTGGTAGCGACGATAGGAGTGTCCATCTTCATCGCTTCGAGGA
>DVNX01000078.1 GCA_018714045.1 Candidatus Ornithoclostridium faecavium | reverse complement strand
TTGACATAAAAATATGCACCTCCAAAAGCTGTCCAACTTTTGGGGTGCATATCAGAGGCAATCCTTTTTCTTTTTTTTAGACTTGTTTTAAATCGTATTTAAACGCGTTTTAAAACGTATTTAAAGGGGCTGAGCGGTGCGCTTATGCAATTTACGCGCCGCCTCCCGATACTCTCGGCACTTATTTCAGAAGCAGCGTCATTACGCGGAAAGGAGATATCTCCAATTCGCCATTGCCGACTGCGACGGCGTTCTGACACAGCATATCGCAGGAATAAATTTCTTTGGCTTTGATGTCGCTTTCGAGGCTGAATTTCTGAGGAGTTCCCGAACTTTCGTAAAGCCTTACGACTACGCCGTCTTTTTCGAGGTGCACGGAATCTACGATAACGTTGGGGTTATCCGTTCTTACTCCCTTGAGGTCTGCGGTAAAGGGCAGATATACGGGCGGTCTGTTGAGCTCGTACGCGTACTTTCTGATATCGGTATCCGATACGCCGCCGATATGCGGGAATACGGCGAAAGTAAATTCGTGTTTACCTCTGTCCGCTTCGGGGTCGGGGTGGACGGTGGAGCGGAGAAGGTTTAAGCTTATCTTACCGTTCTTTACGCGGTGACCGTATTTGCAGTCGTTGAGAAGAGCGACTCCGCAGCCGTTATCCGATACGTCTACCCACTTGTGCGCGCAAATTTCGAACTGCGCTTTTTCTATACTGTTTACCGTTTTCGTGCTTCTTCCGATATGTCCGAACTGGATATCGCAGTTGACCGTATCCGCAAAGTCTACCGGGAAGAAATCCGCTCTCAGCATCTTGTGCGTTTCGTGCCAGTCGGCGTAGTTCTCGAAATAGACGACGGGGCTGTCCGCGGTAAGGAAAGTAAACCTTCTTACTGTAGATTTGCCGTAGGAGAAGAGCTGTTCCACGCCCGCTGTGCCGTCTTTTACGTAAGGTTTCGAAGAGATAAGTTTCATCTTTTCGCTTTTGAACTTTTCGTAATCGGGGCGGATATCCCACGCGTTGTACGGTATCATGCGCTTGTCGGTATATATCCGCATCGTTCCGAAAGCCGATTTGACGAACTCGCGCCCTCCTTTCGTCTTCAGGATAAGACTTACTATCTCACCGTTCTTGTTGAAAGTCGCTTTTACGTATGCGTTTTCGATAGTATCTGCTTTAGCGGAAAGTCCCGCGTTCGCCGCCGTCTCGCCGACGGGCGTAAGGGGGGCGCATGAGTAGGCTTTTGCGTCAAAGCGGTAAAGTTTGCCGTTTTCGGACAGATATCCGCTTCTTGAAAACGGGCAGTCGTTTATAACGCTCGGCTTATCGTCCGTTTTAAGGACTGAAAGCGCGTTTTCTCTGAGTTTTGAGAGCTTATCCTGCATGACGGGATAACGCTGATGGCATTCCTTGTATATGCGGTTTATCGAAGAGCCTGGGAGCATGTCGTGGAACTGGTAAAGAAGCAGTTCTTTCCACACCTCGTCAAGTTCTTTATCGGGGTATTGCTCGCCTTTGAGAGAAGCTGAGGCGCACAGCCATTCGGTAAGGCAAAGCAGTCTTTCCGTAGTGCGGTTAAAGCGTTTCATCCTGCCTTGCGTTGTATAAGTACCGCGGTGCTTTTCAAGGTAAAGTTCTCCTTTATAGCGCGGCAGTTTATCTTTGTCTTTCATGAGCTCGTCGAAAAATTCCTTTGCCCGTGTTTGTTTTACCCGGGGAAGTCCGTCGATCTCCTTGCATCTTTCGATCATTTCCAGGTGATATTCGCCTGGTCCTCCGCCGCCGTCGCCTATGCCGTAGAGCATCATTGCTTTGTCGCTTATCTTACGTTCGCGGTAATTGTCCTCTGTGACTTTTGCGGCAATCGGGCTTGCGGTTGAGTTGTAGTCGCCTTCGGGCGGCATATGTACGAGAACTTCTGAATCGTCTATGCCGTGCCATACGAAAGAGTGGTAAGGAAATTTGTTTACCATGTTCCAGCTCAGCTTTATTGTCATAAATCTGTCCGCGCCGCAACCCCTTAATATCTGCGGCAGGTTGCCGCTGTAACCGAACACGTCGGGCACCCACAGCATATCGCAGTCGATGCCGAACTCGTCTTTCCAGAAAGCTTTTCCGTATTTGCATTGACGGATAAGACTTTCGCCCGACGGCACGTTGGTGTCGGGTTCTACCCACATACAGCCCTGAGGTTCTATCCTGCCGTCCTTGACAGCTTTCTTTATCTTTGCGTAAAGGGCGGGACGGTTGTTTTTCATCCATTCGAACTGTTGCGGCTGACTTGCGCCGAAAACGTAGTCGGGATATTTTTCGATATTCGCGAGAGCGTTTGAAAAAGTTCTTTCCGCCTTTCTCTTTGTCTCGCGTATCGGCCACAGCCAGCCAAGGTCTAAGTGCGCATGACCCGTCGCGTACAGAGTGAAATCCGTGCGCGTATTTCCCGATAAAAACGGCTTTAGTATTTTACGCGCTTTTTTGCACGATTCCTCGGTCGGAGCCGCCGCGGCAAGGCAAGCCTTTCTTAAAGCCGCGTTTATTACTCGCTTTTGCGCTCCGTTTGAGCATATTGCAGAATACTGATAAAGCGCGAGGAAGTCATAATAATAAGCGTGTATCTCTCGGTTAAAACGCGCAACGTGCGCGCAACTGAACGGCGCGCCGTTCTTGCGCCTGTTGTTGCCGCCTTCAACCCAGACGGTGAGAGGTTTATCCGCGGCTGGTTTAAGCTTTGAAAGCGCGACGACTTTTTTACCTTTTATCGGTTGCATAAAGTCGGCTACGCCCAGTACGTCGGTAAGACCCTGAACTACGCCGTCGTCGTCGAAGATACAGCCTTCGCCGCCCAGGTCGAGTACGGCAACGCAGTTTTCCGCGTTTTCGACCGCTTCTCGAGGAAGGGAAGCCGTCAGTTTATACCAACAGCAGGAAAAGAGTCTTCCCCACTTTTGTCCGCGCGTTATCTTTTCGTAAGACAGAGTATTGCGTTTTTCGTAAGGAACGGGTTCGTCTGTTACGGCAATTTCGCAATCGAAAGCAACGAGTTTTTTGTAAACGTTTTGCTTTACGATCTCCAGGTGAGAGGCGATAAACGGGTTGCGGATATAAGTGAGAATGGTTTTTGTGTTTACGTCCATATATTTCCCCTTATTGTTTTATACTTATATAATATGCGCACGAGGTAAGCGGGTCAAGGTCTGTATAAGATAAAAATGTGTAAATAAGCGCCTGAGTATAAAAAATGAAAGCGCCAATATGCTATCGCAGGGATAGAGTTTAATGGATTGTCAACGTTGAGTGAAAAATATTTGTAAGTACACGTTTTTCGGCTGAAATGCTTGCGGAAAAGGTCGAAAAACCACTATTTTGCGCGTAAAAATTTTTAGTGATAAAATTGGTTTGCGTTTTAGTCATTATAATTATATAATACGGTTGTGTGATTGGGAGGTAGGAAAATGGAAATAGTCGATCTGAGCAAAGCCGTACGTCGGAAAACCGACCGTCGGAGACATCTGGTGCGCCGCGTAAGCGGAGAGGAAAACTCAGCGCTTGCACGTATCGCGCATCTTCAGCGCGTTCTCGATTCAGGAATGAGAAACGGTGACAAAGACGCTTTTATCGCGGGAAGAAGAGAGATAAGCAGTCTTATCTTTTCAGTACTTACTGAAGACGTGTGCGAAAGAAAGAGAAATTAAGACGGCGCGTCTGAGTAAAAGAAAAAAAGACGGGATACCCGTCTTTTTTTCTTTTATCGGTAAAGTTTATTTTTTCTTTTTGAACTCTTTCATTCCGTTTACGCTGCCGCCGTCTACGAGCACGTCTACGCCCGCAAGGTAACCGTTCCTTTCGTCTGCGACGCTTGCGATGGCAAAGCCCAGTTCTTCGACCTTACCCATGCGCTCTTCGGCAGAGAAGCCGATAAGCATGCCGCCTGATTCTTTTTCAAGGTTGCCCATATCGGTCGCAATGAGACCCGGGCTCAACGAAACGACTCTTATGCCCTTGGGGCCGTATTCGTAAGCGCATTTTTTAGCGTACCACGTGACGAAATTTTTAGATATCGTGTAAGCTAAGCCTGAGCGCATATATCCGTCTTTGACGATGCGGGTTTTCTTTACCATTTTCTTTAAGAACTTTTCTTCGTCCTCGTCCGCGAGAGCATAAGTCTTTTTGCTCTGCATGAAAGAGGGAAGCATATAAGCAGAGTTGGAAGCGATATCGACTATCACGCCTTTATTAATGACTTTGGAAAACTCCTGATTTACGTAAACCGTTCCCAGCGCGTTGACTTTGATTATCGTATCTGCGTCGCTCATTGCGGGAGAGAGACCCGCGGAATTGATTACCGTCGCCACTTCGCCGAGAGAAGCTGCGAACTCCGCCAGTTCTTTTACGCTTTCGCGCTTGGACGTGTCGCACGCTTTGGCGTATGCTTTAAAGCCCAGGTTCTCAAGTTCCTCTACCGCCTTTGCCAGTTTTGCTTCAGTTCTGCCGGAAAGAACGATAATTCTGTCTTTGGGCATAAATTTCGCGGCTTCCAGTCCCATTCCGCTTCCGCCGCCGGTTATCACGCATACTTTTGCCATAATAAATTCCTCCTTTAACAGGTTTTCAAGTTAATTATATAACAATGTGAGACAAATGTCTCATTTTAAATGTAAATAAAATGGAAAATAAAATAAACCGATATCATAGCTTAAAAGATATTGAAAGAAAATAATCAGAACAGACCGCTATTGACCGCATCGTTCAAAGGTGATAAAATTGTAGTCGCGATACAGACTGGCTAATTGTACATGCTTATAATTATCAAATAAGCGTCAACACGCGACAGCCGACTGATGCCGTCGGTCACAGCCACGGGGTGACTGCCGTATAGGCTTCGCGTAATGTAACAAGCTACAACACGCGACAGCCGACCAATGCCGCGGTTACACCGCCGATAGCCGACTAATGCCGCGGTCACAGCCACGGGGCGACTGCCGTATAGGCTTCGCGTTAAGAAACGGGCGACAATACGCGAAAGTAGACCAATGCTCCCGCCACGCACAGCGGCACATGCTTATAATTATGTAATAAGCGCCAACACGCGGCAGCAGACTAATGCTCCCCGTCACGCGGGTGACAAAGTCACAGAAAAAGGCGCGGGAAGGTGTTATAATACGTTCAGACAAACACAAAGGAGAAAGAAAAATGTCTGAACTCAGAATAACAAAAGACAACTTTGAAAAAGAAATAATAAACTCTGAACTTCCCGTATTGCTTGATTTCTGGGCGCCGTGGTGCGGTCCGTGCAGAATGATAGCGCCCGTAATAGCGCAGGTAGCTGAAAAGTATGCAGGTAAAGCCAAGGTCGGGAAAGTCAACGTAGACGAAGAAAACGACTTGGCGGCAGCGTTCGGGATAGTAAGCATACCCACTCTGGTAGTGCTTAAGGGCGGAAAAGTCGTATCGCGTGCGACGGGCTTCAGGTCTGAAGCAGATATAGCCGCTATGTTGGGGGTGAACTGATGAGCTTTTTCGGTTTTTTCTCTAAAAGCGACGTGAACGAAGGCGTCAATGAGTTTAAAAACGTATCGGGCGCAGTACTTCTGGACGTAAGGACGCGCGACGAATACGCTTGCGGACATATAGAAAACAGTATCAACGTTCCGCTTGACGCATTGCACGCGGTGGAAAGTAAGATAAAGAACAGGAACACCCCCGTGTTCGTCTACTGTTACAGCGGTGCGAGGAGCGGGCAAGCGACAACGCTTTTAAAGCGTATGGGCTATACTGACGTCAGAAATATCGGTGGGATCGCTTCCTACCGCGGAAAGGTGGTTAGATAATGAAAGTTGTTATAGTAGGAGGCGTAGCGGGAGGCGCGAGCGCCGCTGCAAGACTGCGCAGACTTGACGAGAACGCGCAGATAGTTGTGTTCGAGCGTACGGGATACGTTTCGTATGCCAACTGCGGTCTGCCGTACTATATCGGCGGCGTGATAAAGGACAGAGAAGACCTCACGTTGCAGACTCCTCAGAGTTTTAAGGAAAGGTTCGATATCGACGTGCGCGTGCTGACGGAGGTCGTTTCTATAGACAGAGCAGCTAAAAAGGTTGCCGTGCGCGATCTTACGACAGGCGCAACCTATGAAGAAAGCTATGACAAGCTGATACTTTCGCCCGGTGCGCGCCCCATTGTCCCCGACGTAAAAGAAGCTGACAGCGACAAGATCTACACGTTGCGTACCGTGGAGGACACCTTCCGCATAAGAGACGCCGCGATAAGTAAAGGCGTGAGATCCGCGGTCGTGATAGGCGGCGGATTTATCGGCATAGAGACGGCTGAAAATTTAAGGGAAGCGGGACTTTACGTCACCCTCGTACAAAGAAGCGGACACGTACTTTCTCCCATCGACGGGGATATCGCTTCTTTCCTGCACAACCGCATACGCAAATTCGGGGTGGATCTCAGGCTGAATTCAGCATTACTCGGATTCGAAGAAGAAGGCGGCAGGATACGCGTACTGTTAAAGAACGGACAACCGGTTGAAGCGGATATGGCTATTCTTGCCATCGGTGTAACTCCTGAATCCGCGCTCGCGAAAGAAGCGGGACTTGAGATCGGGGTAAAGGGAAGCATAGTCGTAAACGACAGAATGCAGACCTCTGATCCCGATATATACGCGGTAGGAGACGCGGTCTCGATAACCAATACCGTAACGGGAGGCAAGGCGGTGATATCTCTTGCGGGACCCGCAAATAAACAGGGGCGCGTAGCCGCCGACAATATAGCGGGAGTCGATCATACGTATAAAGGCTCTCATGCCGCGTCCGTGCTCAAAGTGTTTGACATGACGGCGGCTTTCGTCGGGATAAACGAAAAGACGGCTAAGGCGGCGGGGATAGATTACGATAAGATCATCATCTCTCCCGCATCTCACGCTTCCTATTATCCGGGCGGGAAAGTGATGACCGTAAAAGTATTGTTTACGAACACGGACAGGAAAATTATCGGCGCGCAGGCTGTCGGTTTCGACGGCGTTGACAAACGTATCGACGTGATAGCTACGGCTATGCAGGCGGGAATGAAAGTGACAGATCTTGCAGATCTCGACCTTGCTTACGCACCGCCTTACGCTTCGGCGAAAGACCCTGTTAATATGGTCGGCTTTGTCGCTGAAAACGTGCTGGAAGGTAAGGTAAAGCAATTTTATTACGAAGATCTGCCGTCGCTGAAAGGCGCGGACGTAACGCTGCTTGACGTGCGTACGGCAGAGGAATACGCGCGCGGTCATGCGGAGGGATTCAATACGAATATACCCGTTGACGAGCTGAGAGACCGCGCTTCAGAAATAGACAGATCGAAGCCGTTGTATCTTATGTGTCAGTCGGGGCTGCGCAGTTATATCGCGTGCAGAATGCTTATGCAGAAAGGATTCGACTGTTACAACTTTGCGGGCGGTTACCGCCTGTATTCGAGCATTGCAAAGTCTGAATTCGACAGCGCGTGCGCGACCGATTGCGGGGTGAACCGCGCAAAATGAAAACCGCGGGAGATACCCCGTAAATAAACAGACAGGAGGAAAATATGTCCAACAAATTTTATATCTGCCGTCATTGCGGCAACATTATCGGAATGATCAAAAGTTCGGGTGTACCCGTATTCTGTTGCGGCGAAAAGATGCAACAGCTCACGCCCAATTCCGTCGAAGCAAGCGGTGAAAAGCATATCCCGGTCGTTACGGTTGAGGGAGACAAGATAAAGGTCAGCGTAGGTTCTGCGGAACATCCTATGC
Organism: Candidatus Ornithoclostridium faecavium; assembly: GCA_018714045.1. Taxonomy (GTDB): domain Bacteria; phylum Bacillota; class Clostridia; order Christensenellales; family UBA3700; genus Ornithoclostridium; species Ornithoclostridium faecavium. The sequence goes on along the minus strand of DVNX01000078.1, from coordinate 28,163 downwards.
TTGCAGAGCATTTCATAGAGTGGATATACGTGCAGACAGAAAAAGGCGGTCAGCGCAAATCGCTCAAGGCGGGCGACGCTCCGACAGCGGAATTCGCTCTTGCGGGCGACAAGGCAGTCGCGGTATACGCTTATTGCAATCTCCACGGACTGTGGGTAAAGGAGCTTTGATATAAAGCTGAGATTTCAAAGCGGCGGCGCAAAGTACCAGGCGCGAAAGTTTAACGCTGCATGCGCAAACGGTGCGCTTTGACGATAAGGCAATATATTTCTAAGAAAAACAAAAAAGACGGCGATCGCCGTCTTTTTTGTTTAAGAGGTTATCTTTTTCAGTGTTCCTTGATGATCTTTCTGGGACACTTTTTAAGACATTCCATACAGCCCGTGCATTTTGAATAATCGAATACGGGCAGATTGTTTACCATCGTTATCGCCTTGTTGGGGCACACTCTCGCGCACATACCGCAGCCTATGCAACCCACTTTGCAGAACGCCATGGTTTCTTTGCCCTTGCAGGTGGTCGAGCAAGCGCAGTAGACCTTAGCGGAAGCGGGGATACGTTCGATGATGAGTTGCGGGCATTTGTAGATGCACGCGCCGCACGAGGTGCAGAGGGTCTTGTCTACGAACGCCACGCCGTCTTTTACCTTGATAGCTCCGACGGGGCATATCTCCTCGCAAGTTCCGCCGCCCAAGCAGCCGTGCGGGCACATTTTGCAGCCGCCCAGATACATTTTCCTGTTAAGGCAGCCTTCGTTGCCGATATATTCGTATTTGTCCTCCGCGTTCACGCCGCCGTTGCACTTTACGACCGCTACGGTGGGCTCGCTGGAAGAAAACTCTATACCCGCAAGCTCTGCGATAACTTTCTTTTCTTCGTCGGAAGTTACCTTGCAGTCGTTAAGGGAAGCCTTTCCGCAGGCGAGGCATTTAGCAAAGCCTTCGCAACCGCTGTGTCCGCAACCGCCGCAGTTCGCGCCTGCGAGATGTTCGAGGATTTTTACGACCTTTTCGTCCTCTTCTATATGGCAGACCTTTGTCACGATAAGAATGAGCACGGCGAAAACTATCGCGAGACCCGCAATTATGCCCAGCACCAAGCCGACCTTATTCCATTGTATCGCCGCAGAAATCAATAAATTCGTCATTATTTTATCCTCCTCAGCCTATCATGTTGAATACGTAAAAGCCCATAGCCATAAAGCATGCCGCCATCATCGTTATCGGGAAGCCTTTCATCGCGCCCGGCATTTTGAGGTGGTCTATCTTTTCTCTGAGACCGCTCATTATGACTATCGAAACAGTAAAGCCTACGCCTGCGAACAGACCGTACAGCACAGCTACGCCGAGGTTCATCGAAGTAATACCGAGTAAGCTCATCATCTGCGCTTTGTCGATGACCAGCTCCGCAACGCCCAGCACTGCGCAGTTAGTCGTGATAAGCGGCAGGTAGATTCCCATCGCCTGATACAGCGCGGGAGAGAAGCGTTTTATAGCGCGTTCTATCATCTGAACGAGCGCCGCTATAACGAATATGAACACGATTATCTCGAGGTATTCGAGCCCCAGCGGGGTCAGGATATATTCGTATATCGGGTAGGTGATGAGACAGGTTATCGTCATTACCAGCGTGACGGCTATGCCCATACCGAGAGCGTTGTTCGTCTTTTTGGATACGCCCAGGAAGGGGCAGATACCGAGGAATTGAACGACGACGAAGTTGTTTACGAATACCGCGATTATAAGTATAGTGAAGAAAGTACCCATATCACTTTACCTCCTTTGCGGTTTCCTGCGTTGCCGCCTGCGCTTTTTCGCTTTCCTCGGGGTCGAGGTTGTCGGGCGCCGAAACGTCGGGCTTCGGCATTATCCTGAGAGCGAAAGTCTTGCTTCTTCTTATATTCTCTATCTTCGAATAGACCGCGTTGAATATCGCTATCGCGAGGCCGTACACGAAGAACGCGCCCGCGGACGAGGTGAAGAACTCTATCTTGAAGTCCCACAGCGTATAGCCGAATATCGCGCCCGCGCCGAGGATCTCTCTTACCGCGCCGATGAGGGTCAGCGCGCAGGTGAAGCCGAGACCGGTGAACAGACCGTCGCAAGCGGAGTCGAGCACCTTGTTCTTGCTGGCGAAGGATTCGGCTCTTCCCAGGATTATGCAGTTGACGACGATAAGCGGCAGATAGACGCCCATAGAGTCGTACAGCGACGGAATGAACTTATCCAGCACCATTCTGACTATCGTGACGAAAGTCGCGATTATGATGACGAACGCGGGGATACGCACCGCATTGGGTATCGTCTTTCTTAAAAGCGATATCAGCACGTTGGAGCATATCAGTATGAACGTGACCGCGAGACCCATGCCTATGCCGTTGAACGCCGCCGTAGACAGCGCCAGCGTCGGGCAGGTGCCCAGTACGAGGCGGAGGGTCGGGTTGTTTTTGAGAAGCCCGTCAAAGGCTATCGTTTTAAATCTTTTACCTGTCATTTAAGCCGCCTCCTTATCTTCGGTCATCGGAGGTACGAACAATACCTCGCGTGCGAACTTGAGCGCGCAGTCGACCGCGTTGTTGAGCGCGTTGGTCGAATAGGTCGCGCCGCTTATCAGCACTTTTATGCCTTCTCCGCTCGTCGTGAAATATACGTCGCCCGTTATTTCGTCGTTGTGGGCGGAGTAGACGTCGTAAGTAAGCTTTGACATAAGGGTCTGCTTTTCATAGCTTTCGAGGACGACTTTTTCTATGCCTGCGAAATCGCCGTATTCGGTAGCCAGCACGACCCATACGGTAATGGTGCCGCCCTTATAGCCCTGACCGCCGGTAGTCTGTACGAGATAATTGCCGTTTTCCAGTTTATACAATTTATTGATAGTGCCGAATTCGTTTTCAAGCACGTTGGAAGAATATGTCAGCTCTTCGTACTGCATTTCTTTGCCGTACACCTTTTCTATCGCTCTCATCGTACGTTCTTCTTCTGTCACGTAAAGCACGTCGTTGAGGATGGCGAGAAGTCCGCCCGCGATGAGCGCGATGATAAGAAGGACTATTATGCATTTAAATGCCTGACTTGTGAAAAACTGTTTGACCGTCATTGTTTTCCGCCCTCCTCTTTTGCGGCTTCAGCCGCTTTTTTCGCCTCTGTCTTAGCGCGGATACGTTCGATGAATCCGGGCGCGCCGAATGGACGCGGACGGATATACGCGTTGATGAGCGGAACCAGCAGATTCATCAGAAGTATCGCGAAGGACACGACCTCTATCTTCGTCGCCGCTCTGAGCACCGCGGTAAGTATACCCAGCGCCACGAAATACACGTAATTGCCTGCCGTGCTGTTGGGGCTGGTCACGTAGTCGGTCGCCATGAATATCGCGCCTAAGAACAAGCCGCCCGAAAGTATAGAGGGCAGGAACTGAGCGAAATCGAATTTAGCGAGGCAGACCGCGACGAAACCTTCGACGACAATGTAGATAACGGGGAACTGCCACTTTATTACCTTGCGTACGACCAGGTATATGCCGCCGATGAGAAGCGCGAGCTTGCACGTTTCGCCTATGCAACCCGCCATGCCCGTGCCGAGGAACATATCGAGAAGGCTTACCGAATAGCCGTTGCCGCCCAGTATCGAGGTGAGTTGAGTCGCGCCCGTCGTTACGCTTCCGTCGAGTGCGGATATCGTCGGAGCTACCCAGCCCGACACCATCATCGACTGGAACGCGATAAACGCGAAAATTCTTCCCGTGATAGCGGGGTTGACTATGTTCTTGCCCGTACCGCCGAACAGCATTTTGACGACGGCAATTGAGAATACCGCCGAAATGAGCGGAACGTACCATTTTACGTGAGAGGGCAGACACATCGCCAGCAAAAGACCCGTGACCACGCTGGTGAAATCGAATGATCTTACGATATCGAGAGGCTTCTTTTTAAGGCACAGACTGTAGACGAACTCTGTCGCCACGCTTGCCGCCACGCTTATCAATATCGTTATCAGTGCGCTTACGCCGAAGAATACGCAGCCCATTACCGCCGCGGGAAGCAGAGCGACGGTAACGTCCAGCATTATTCCTCTCGTAGTGCGTTTGCCTCTTATGTGAGGGCTGTCGGATACTATGACTTTTTCCATTTTTCCCTCCTATTTCATCTCTCTTAATTTCTGTTTGCAAAGCTGCACGCTCTGGACGATCGCGCGGTTTGCGGGGCAGACGTAAGCGCATGAGCCGCACTCTATGCAGTTGAGTACGCCGCCGCGGTCTCTCGCCATTATATAGTCGCCCGCCTGCGTATAGAAATCTATATCCATAGGCATAAGGTGCATCGGGCACGCTCTCGCGCACGAACCGCAGCTTATGCACGGGGTCGGGTTCTTCAGCGAAACTTCGGATTTGGGAAGAAGCAGAAGACCGCTGTCCGTCTTGCGGGTGTAGTAATCGGTCGAAAGCATCGTCGCGCCCATCATCGGACCGCCGTCGATTATCATGCCGATATCGCCCTTTATGCCGCCGCATTTGTCGAGTATGTAATCGAAACTCGTGCCGAATCTTACGATGAGGTTGGCGGGATTTTCCACGCATTGACCGGATACGGTGACCACGCGTTCGAAGAGCGGTTTATTGAGCTCTACCGCTTCGTATACCGCGTAAGAAGTCGCTATATTCTGTACTACGCAACCTGCGTCCGCGGGCAGTTTTCCCGGCTGAACCCTGCGACCCGTACAGCAGTAGATGAGGTGCTTTTCGCTTCCCATCGGGTAGCGCTTGCGCAGAATGACTACGTCCAGGTCGTCGTATTTTTCGAAAAGTGCGATAGCGTCCGGTTTGTTCTTCTCAACGCCGACGATAATGTGGCTTACTCCCAGTGCTTTAGCGATGAGTCTGAAACCCTGTACCAGCTCATCCGTCTTTTCAATCATAAGGCGGTAGTCGCAGGTAAGATAAGGTTCGCATTCCGCCGCGTTTATGATGAGCGTGTCGACGGGGGTCTTGGGGGACAGCTTGATAAAGGTCGGGAAACCGGCGCCGCCCATGCCTACGATGCCCGCTTCGGCTATCCTCGCGATTATCGTTTCTTTCGTCTTCTCCTTGAGAGGCTCAAGAGGAACGAACGTATCGTCCGCGTTCTCGTCGCGTTTTATCACGATATGCGTGTCCAGTCCGCCGCGCGGATTGGCGCGCTTTTCTATCGCGATAACGTTTCCTGCAACGCTGCTGTAAATGTTGGCGCTGACAAATCCGTCCGCTTTAGCGATCAGCTGTCCGCATCTTACCGTATCGCCGACTTCGACGACGGGGGCAGCGGGCTTACCGATATGCTGTTGCACGGCTATCGACGCCACGTCGGGCGCTTCCAGCCGACGTATAGGGCAGTCCTTACTGATGAATTTCATGTCGCGGAAATGTACGCCGCGGCTGAAAAACTTGCCGTTTCTTGCTTTCACAGTTACCTCCGATGTTTTATTTGCAACAAGTGCTTTCCCGTTTACGCGGGTGATGTCATTTTGTATTCACGTTTGCGCCCATCTTAGCGAACATACGCGTCGGCAAACGCTTTGCGACCAGTACGCAGGCTGCGCCGACGGCAAACCCGCTCAGCGCGCCCAGCAGTATAAGATAGGGCAGATATACTATCGCCTGCCATGTGCCCGATACCGCGCAGAAAACGACGCATTGCACCGCATTGTGCAGTACCGCGGAACAAACGCTTATGCAGACGAAACTTATTTTGGGAAATGCGAATTTATAGAGTATTATAGCCGCGCTTATACTTACCGCGCCTGCGCACAGACCGAATATCATTGCAGAAAGAGATCCGATGATGAGGTTGCCCAGAACGACGCGCAGGACAACTAAAAGAACGGCGACCGCGGGAGAGTAGAGGACGAGAGCTAACATGGAAAACGCGTTGCCGAGGCCAAGCTTAGCGCCGGGGATAAACATCGGCGGCAAAAAGTTTTCAAGCATAAAAGCTATCAGACTCATGGCGAGCAGCATAGAAACGCCCGCGATCTTCCTCGTACCCAAACCCATATAATAAAACCTTCACGCGGAAATATAGTTATATTATAAAATAAAAGGAAGATATTGTCAATTTGACTTAAAAAAAGTCGTTAGATCAATATTTTTTTAACGAACTTGCTCTATCGCGCTTAAAAAGCTTCTTTAAGAGACATATATGCCGTTTCCGTTGCTCAGAATTTAAAGATGCGCTTTTTTAGCCGTTGCCGTCGTTGTAAACGGCGGTAGCGCGGGAGCGGCAGGGCAGAGCTTTGAATGTGATTTCAAGTTAAAACGATTAAATCGCGCGAACCGTTGCTATAGGCGCGCTCAGCGTTGACAAGACGCGCAGGGAAGCGTAAAACCGTCGACGGCGCATTCAGCCGTCGACTGTGCTCAGACAAGAAAAAAGCGGAGCTTTTGCTCCGCATTTACGGGTAGCCCCGTTTATCTCATCGCTTCTTTTATCGCGGACGCGAGTGAAAGATCTCCTTCGACGTCGTAATGCGGACATACCGACAAGAGACCCGCTATGCCGTAATCGTAACAGAACGCAGTCATATCTTTAACGAACGTGTAACCCGCAAAGCGCAGGGTAGCGCCGTCGTCAAGCGTTATGGTATTGCCGTATTTGCCCAGTTTTTCAGCGTAGTCACAGTATTTATAGAGCGTCTCGTTTTCTTTATCGTAGCTGTAGAAAGGTATGGTCAGATGCGTTTTTGACTGAGGCAGATCGCTGTCCTTGAGCGTCTCCAGCGTCTCGCACACCGTCTCAGAGAACGTACCCTTCGAGTTGTCGTTCAGGTTGGGAGTAATGACGTAGAAATTGTCTATCAGTCTCTTTGCCGTTTTATTGAAAATAAGCGCGTCAGGGTTGATAAAGACGCCTATTTCGTACGGAGACATTATCTCTCCGCGCAGTATTTCTATAAATTCGTTGTACGTGCCGTAGTCAAACAGATTTTCTCCGAAAGAGAAATCGAAGCCCAGTACCGCGCCGTCGAATCCCGAACCTTTAAGGAGCCTTGCTATGTTTTTCGCGAGATCTTCCGCATGATCTTTGAGCGCGTTGTGACGGACGTCGTTATCGCTTTCGCCCTCTGCGGGTCGTGGTATTATCACAAGATTGAGTTTTGCCGACAGATTGAATGAGCGGAATTTCTGACTTACCTCTGCAAGCTCGGATCCGTTTACGTTAAGATTGCCTTCTGAATCGAAAGTGACCAGCGGATAGATCAGATAATCTGTATAGTTTTTGATAAGAGACAGATCCACGTCTTTGAACGGGTCGCCTTCTTCGTTGAGACGTACGAACGCGGTAGAGTGGAAATCTCTGTTTCTGGAAAGGTTGTATATGCCGATATCGGTGAGTTTATACGTGCCTTTGCAGGAGGTTACCTTTACCATGACAGACGTAGCGGTTGTAGTGCCGACGTATACGTTTCTCATTTTGCCGATGCCGTCCTGAGATGAGACAAGCTCATTGTTGACGTAAATTTCAAAACCCGTAACGTTGTTGCCGTTTTCGTACAGGAAGATCTCGTTGAATACGACTGCGCTGTCCCACGATATTTTTACCCACGCTTCGCCTGAAGCTTTAAGGGAAAAGTTTATCTTGTTGTCGCCGTTGCTGTATGTGAAATTCGCATAATCGGCAAGGTTGGTCGCGTTGACTTCGAAAAGACTTTTGATATTGCTGCAGCCGACAAGCGTCCCCGCCAGAACGGAAACGATAAAAACGATAAGTATAAAGGATAAAATCAGCGTCTTCCTTTTCATAACATATTTATTATAGCATATTATACGCGAATATAGTTAAAAAATTTGTAAAATCGGGATGAATAACAAATTTTTAACGATCGGGCAGGTCTTTTATTCTGTTATCGTAATGAAACTCGCCGCTCTGACAGCGACGGGCGGATAGTATGCGCTAATGCTTATCCGCGAGCGTAGTTGCAAGAGTAAAGGTTTCGCGTTTGTTGTGGCGAATGCTCTACAGTCGGCAGATCAAGACAAAATATCGTAGAAAAAAAAGAAAGCGACGGCGCTATCCTGCGCCGTCGTTTGTGAGGGGGATTAGTGTGTTTAACGCACACGGGTATGAAAAAAATCAGTTATTGTCGTTGAGCTTGAGCATGACCGCTCCCTGTTTTGCCTGGCAAAGAGGGCAGACCTTCCACGCCTCTTTCGAGGTCGCTTCGTATCCGCAGTCCGCGCATTTCCATTTGACCGCGGTCGGGCGGCAGTACAGCTTGCCCTGAGAAAGCTGTTTGTAAAGATCGGTGAACAGTTTGTTGTGGCAGGTCTCCACCTGAACAACGTTTTCGAAAAGTCCCGCGATATCCTTGAACCCTTCTTCGCGCGCTACTTTCGCAAACTCGGGGTAGATCCTCGTTGCTTCTTCGTTTTCGTCCTCTGCCGCAAATTTCAGGTTTTCGACAAGGTTCCATTTTTCCTTAAACGGGTATTCCGCGCATATCTCCACAGAATTTATCGTAGCGTTCTTGTCTGCCGTCTGAATGAAAGAGTAGAACATTCTGGAGTGGTGGAATTCCTGATTGGCTACCTGCTTTATGATCTTTGCCATTTCAGAGTAGCCTTCCTGCTTTGCGCCGTATACGATATAGTCGTAACGCGCCTTTGCCATACATTCTCCCGCAAAAGCGCGGGCAAGATTTTTAAAAGTTTTGCTGTCTTTGAGTTGCATAATTACCTCCGTCGGGATGAGTATTGACTTAAATACAGAGATTAAAACTTAATATTGCAAAAAAACGTTAATGAAAAGCGCGGCGTTAAATTTAGTTATGATTCTATATATTGATCAATACAAATAAAAGAGTCAGAACAGTTATTTTGAATATGTATTTATGATTTGTTTTCAAAAAATAAGAAAGATTTTAATAAACGGATATACCTTTCAAAATTCGGCACGGAAAACTTTGTTTTATTTCTAAATCTATAAACCTATATTTAAAAATCTATATTTCCCATTAAAACGGGAAAGCCCAAAATAACGGTAAATACTTTAGCGCATATTTTTTTCGGTAAAATTTTAAAAATAAATAGATGCTTTCTTCCTTTCGGCAAAAATCACGATTAAATTATATATCTTTTCATAAAAACGACGCTTTTTATGAAAAGTACCTTGCAAAACGTCGAGTTAAGGGGAGCCGTTTTGTCGGAAGGGATACCGTAAGGGAAAACAAAATTTAAGCGTATATGAGAACCGATTAATTGTTTCGATTTAGCGTAATAATTTTGGTGTCCCTTGCGAAAGAGAAATATGAAAAGCGATTTGTCACTTTGATTCAATGAGGCGATTTTGCCTATTTCTCTGGTAAAAACTGTGTTTAGGTCTTTTGACCTAAAAGCTGTCTTTCCCAATATAATGGGAAAGCTACAAATAACGGTAAATACTTTAGAACATATATCTTTTTTCGGTAGAATCTTGGAAATAAAAAGATGCTTTCTTAATCCCTTTCGGTAAAAACCACGATTAAATCGCTTTTCATAAAAACGACGCTTTTTATGAAAAGTACCTTGCAAAACGGCGAGTCGGGGGGAGACGTTTTGTCAAAAGGGATATCGTGATGGAAAACAAAAATACAGCGAACATGTTTGATTGAACGTTGTGATTTTAGTGTGTTGTCAGCATTTAGGTCAAAAGACCTAAAATCAACTATTCCCATAATAATATTAATAGCATAAAATCAATTATTTTTCTTTCGGCAAAAACCACGCTTTTTGCCGAAAGTACTTTGCAAAAAGTTGAGTCGGGGCGAAACTTTTTGTACGGAAGGGATACCGTAAGGAAAAACAAAATTCAAGTGTATATGAAAAGCAATTTTTGCTTTGATTTAACGTGAGAATTTTGGTGTCCCTTGCGAAATGTAACCACGCTTTTTGCCGAAAGTACCTTGCAAAACGGCGAGTTGGGGGGAGCCGTTTTGTCGGAAGGGATACCGTAAGGGAAAACAAATTATTTCTCTTTTCACAAAAACCACGCTTTTTGTGAAAAGTACTTAATGAGACCGAAAGCCGTAGGGTGAGGTCGAAGCACGGAGGGGATATAGTAAGGGGAAACACAAATCACAGCGTATATGAAAAGGGCTGCCCTTGCGAACAGCCCTTTGATTAAGTGTCGTGATTTTGGTGCCCCTTGCTAAGCGAAGCGGCACTACGCTTTTTGCCGAAAGTACCTTGCAAAAAGTTGAGTCAGGACGAAACTTTTTGTTGGAGGGGATATAGTAAGGGGAAACAAAAATTCTGTGAATATGAAAAGGACTGCCTTATCAAGCAGTCCTTTGATTGAGCAGATAAATTTTTGGTGCCCCTTGCTAACAGCGAAGAGTCAGTTTTTATTGCTATGCAACGGCGCAGGTATTCTTCCGCCTCTGTTGACGAACTTTGACGGGTCGCTGCGGTTTATCGGCATGACAGGAGCTTCGCCGAGGAGTCCGCCGAATGTAGCCGTTTCGCCTTCTTTCTTGCCGTAAACGGGGATAACTCTGACGGCAGTCGTCTTTGTGTTTACTACGCCGATAGCGATCTCGTCAGCGATGAGCGCGGAGATTATCTCGGGAGAAACGTCGCCGGGGATAGCTATCATGTCGAGACCGACGGAGCATACGGCTGTCATCGCTTCGAGTTTTTCGAGTGAGAGCAGTCCGTTTTCAGCGGCTTTTATCATACCTGCGTCCTCGGATACGGGTATAAACGCTCCCGAAAGTCCGCCGACGTGGTTGCTTGCCATAATGCCGCCTTTCTTTACCGCGTCGTTGAGAAGCGCGAGAGTTGCGGTAGTGCCGCAAGCGCCCACGCTTTCGAGTCCTATTTCTTCGAGGATATGCGCTACGCTGTCGCCTACGACGGGGGTCGGGGCGAGAGAAAGATCGACAATGCCGTAGCTTACGCCCAGGCGGTTAGCCGCTTCGCGCGCGACCAGCTGACCCACGCGTGTTATCTTGAAGGCGGTCTGTTTTATGACTTCTGCTATCTGGGTAAGGTCTCCGTCGACCTGTTCGAGTGCGACTTTTACTACGCCGGGGCCCGAAACGCCTACGTTTACTACCGCGTCGTCCTCGCCGCTGCCCAGGAATGCGCCCGCCATGAACGGGTTGTCTTCGACGGCGTTCGCGAACACTACGAGTTTAGCGCAAGCAATGCTGTCCTTGTCGCGGGTGAGGTAAGCGCAGTCTTTTACTATCTTGCCCATCAGTTTTACAGCGTCCATATTTATGCCCGCTTTGGACGTAGCGACGTTTACAGAAGAGCAGATCTTGTTCGTTGTGGAAAGAGCTTCGGGGATACTGAGAAGAAACTCTTTTTCGTACGGCGTCATCGCCTTATGTACGAGTGCGGAGTAGCCGCCCAAGAAATCTATGCCAGTTTCGTCGGCGACTTTGTCCAGAGTCTTTATTATTTCGAGGTGTCCTTTGCTGGAAGCAGATACCAGGCTTATCGGGGTAACGGCGATACGCTTATTCACGATAGGCACGCCTATTTCGCCCGCTATATCGTTGCCGACCTTGACGATATTTCCCGCCTTTTTCATCAGCTTGTCGTATATCTTATCGCACGTTCTTTTCGGACTGTCTGTAATGCAGTCGAAAAGAGAGACGCCCAGGGTTATCGTCCTTACGTCAAGGTGCTGGTGCGACACCATATTTATGGTTTCTAATATCTCGTTGGTGGAATACATAAAAGCGCCTCAGTTGTTTTTGGTCAGGGATACGTTGTGCATACTGTCGAATATGCTTTTGAGCTGGATCTGTATCTGTACGCCTATCTTCTCGCCCAGTTCGTTGAGCGCGGATTTGATCTCGTCGAAGCGGGGCGCGTTTTCGCAGATCTCGACCGCCATTATCATAGTGAAGTACTCCTGCAGAATGGTCTGCGAGATATCTTCGATATTGACGTCCATATCGTAGAGCGCGTTGGAGACTTTGGCGATAATGCCTTTTTTGTCCTTTCCTATCACGGAAACGATAGCTTTCATAATGTACCTCTCAGTAGTGTAGTATAACTTTTCCGACGACCCAGTCGCGGTCTATGCAACCGTATACGTGGCTGTCGTTTGAATCGTTGCGGTTATCTCCCAGCACGAAGAGCTGATTTTCTCCTACGGTGATGCCCGTAGTCGTAAGCTCTACGTAAACGGCGGGTTCGGACTGCATAAAATAGTTTACGCTGTAGCCGTAAGTCGTTGCGTAGTCGTCCAGCGGCTTTCCGTTGACGGTATAGTCCATAGTATCGATATCGAAATGTATCACGTCGCCGGGTAGTCCTATCACGCGTTTTACGGGCGGTTTGTCGTTTCCCGGGATCTTGAACACGATTATGTCGCCGCGATTTAAAGAGTAGCCTACTTTTGACAGCAATATCCTGTCGCCAGAATCGTACGTCGGGTACATAGACTGACCCGATACGGTCATGGGGGTGATAAAGAAAATAAGGGTAACAATAACGGCGACGAGCAGCACTATTACAATGCTGAGAAAGACGTTTATTATATCGGCGCGGCGTTTTTTCCGCGTATCCAATTCGTCCGATAAGCCGTTCATTATTGTTCTCCGATTATTTTTTTCACGCTTTTTTCGAATTTCAGCGCGTCTATCATAACGCTTCTGCCGCACTTGTCGCAGACAATCCTGACGTCCGCGCCTGTACGGGTTATAGTCCAGACGTTGCCGCCGCACGGGTGGACTTTTTTCGTTACGACTTTATCGCCGACCTTGTACTGCATAAGTTTACACCCACAGAATGTTTTTAAACAGTACGCCTTTTATCTTGTGGAAAGACAAACTCTTTATATTGCTCCAGCCCTTGAGCGGCGCGAGGGTCTGCGTTTTGAAAGAGGACGGAGAGAGGGAGCATTTCGTCCATTCGCCGTCGCCGTTCACATTGCATACCGCGGTATAGAGCACTTTTTTGCCGTTTTCCTTATTGCATACTCTGACTTCCACAGTCGCGTCGGTCGGACTGTATGCGTCGAACTGGAGTAAGCTTTCGTCCGTTCTCAGGTACTTGTCTTCGCCTACGCTGTATGTGGTTATGTCGGCGTCGTCGCAGGTGATGCCGAGGATATCGTACGCACCCGCCTTCAGATAAGGAGCGGTGCATGACAGATAATGATTTGAGTTTTCAGCAACGAAAGCCCCCGTTCCGTTTTTGCGTTCGTAGATTATATGCGTTTTGCGCGTAAGCACGCGTTTTACGTCGGCGGGCACTTTGAGGAAATCTTCAAAAGAAGAAAGCACGGTGCCGTCGTCGTATTCTACGTTGACGAATGCGAAAACGCTTTGCGCGCGTTCTGAAACGGGTATTTCGCAACGTTTGCAGCCGTTCTGCGGCAGGATTATCTTGTTCCAGTTTCTTATCGTGTTGTCAGGTTCGTCGAAAGAGTACCATACGCATATCTCTTTTGCTGCGAGAGGAGCGTCTACGGTAAGATTCGCCACCGCCGCGTCGTCTTCTACAGAAAGAGACAAAACGGGGCTGTTTTTAAGACGGGGCGCTTTTGCGTCGAAATAATCGACGAAATTAAGCTGAGTCGTCAGCGCATACTGAGGGAGAAGAAGACCCGTGTTGGGACTAACCGTGCAGTAAACGCGGTCGTTATCGATAAGAGAAAGGGTGCTTTCTACCCTGTCGATACTTGTCAGAGTGTTGTTGGAACCGCAGACGAGAAGGACGGGGCATTCCACATAACGCGCGTAAGTCTGGCTCGCGCAGCCAGCGAACCACCTTTCGCGTTCGTCGGTCATCTGGATATTGTCCGCTTCTCCGTCAAATCTGAAACAGTCGGTATATTCGCGCCAACCAGCGTTGTTTATCGCTATCGCGGCGTCCACGCGTTTGTCCATCGCGGCGGTCTGCCACATCATATCCGCGCCTTCGCGCGCTCCCACCAGAATTATCTTGCAATCTTCCGACAAGGTCTTTATAAGGGTTATCACTCTGCGCGTGACGGTAGTCCACAGGTATTGACAGCTGCCTTTCGCGTTGGGTTCTGCGACGCAGTAATGACCTTTGCTTTCGGCGATCTCTCCGTACTTCACGCTTTCGGGGTAACGGGAACGCTCTGTGGCGTCAGGGTTGTCTGCGCTGTAGTCAAACTGAACGAAACCGAAACCGCGGTCGGTAAAACCGTTTACGAAATTGACGGGGGGCGGATTGCCCATGCAGTCTTTGATATACAGTAATATTTTCGGGGAAGGAGAGGTCGGGTAAGTGCCGCTTACGAATATACGCGGCGCGCCGTCCTCGAATTTATCTCCGTTAAAAAACGCCTTAAAAGATACTTTGTTTCCGTTTTTAACGAAATCCGTAAAAGATATCTGCAACGGTGCGGCTTCCGGATCGTAGTCCTGCCATATCTGCAAAGGCGTCAATATCATATTTTCCATACAAAATATTATAGTCTATAATATAAAAAAATGCAAGCGTTGGGGGTGTACCTGCTCGCAACAATGCGAACCCGCCATAGTGCGCGCCTTTTGGTAGTATACCTGCCCGCAACAATGCGAACCCGTCATAGTGCGCGCCTTTTGCGCGTCTTCCGACAAACCGCGCTTGAAAATATGTATACTATTATCTGCGCGCGTTTTGCCGCAATCCATCGCAAAATCCGTTGCCCTATGACAGATTCTTATTATTGCGGGCAGGTATTGTTGTTTTTGCTTCGATGCGAGATATAATGATATCGGTTTCTTTGTAAAAGCCGTCACAAGATCCGTCGCTCTGTGACGGATCCGTATTGTTGCGGGAAGGCGGTGTTTATGTTGCGTCGATACGATATGTATAGATATCGGGCACCGCTTTCCGTAGCACGCGGGAATAACGGGGACGACGGGCGCGTATTATAACAGTAAACGGAGGGCGGATATGGCTGAATACGACGACGACAGGATCGCAAGCGATAAAGAGGCAGAAGCAATGAACGGCGAATACGCCGCGATAAACGCGGCGAAGGGCAAAAGAAGAGCAGAGGGCATTCTTCCTGTTTATCTGACGGACGAAGCGCACCGTGCGGCGGAATGTTGCTTTGCCGCGGCTGAGGGGTGCGTGTATCTTCTGGATTACGCTACCACTCCCGACGAAAAGAGACTTTTGAGATATGCGGCTGACGAGATGAAAGGGCTGTCGTCGGCGCTGGGCGGAGGAAGAAAAATATCTTCTTCAGAACAGTTCGGTACGGTCGGAGTAAAGCGCGCTTTGTGTAAAACGGCTTTGCTTTGCAACGAAGCCGCGATTAAAATAAACGCTCTGGCGAGAGCTGCGGGAGAGGACGTTTATTTCTATCTGAAAGCAAATGCGGCAACTGTCGCGGCTGAGAGCGTCGCGCTGGTATACCTTATGCAAATTTAGGTGCCCGTGTAGGTTAAATATATTTTTACAGTATACAGATGCAAAAAAATCCCGCCGTTAAGGCGGGGTTTAAAACGTCATGCGTTTATTCGTGGTCGTGAGTTTTCGCGCCCTTTTCGATAGCGTTTATTCTCTTCGGGTTGAACTTATTGTAGATAAGATAAACTATAGTCCAGATACCCGCGACGCCTACGATAGCGTAAAGTATACGCGCGCCGACGTATGCTTCCGACGTGAATATCCAGTTTATAAAGTTGAAATCGAAGATACCGACGCTGAGCCAGTTCAACGCGCCTACTACGAGAAGCAACAATGCGATAACAGTTATCATGACAGCCTCCTTTTATCAGATTAGGCGATACGCCTTATCGATAGTTTGCATATCCGTCGCAAAATTATCCCGAAAAAATTGTTGAATTGCTATATGATTTAGTTTATAATTTTATTTGACGCGCAGACTTACGTTGCGCACGCGGTGTTTTTGCGCGAAAAATAAAGTCCGAGAGGAAAAACTTATGGCAAGCAGAGGTAAAAAGAAAACTCAGTCGAGAGGCGGGCAGACGCCTGTTGTGCAGGTAGCGGCGCAGAAGCGCGACGTACGCTGGACTTACGTTATGGCGGCTGTACTGGTACTCCTGACGGTTTTTCTGTTTATCAATTCGTTTACGGTGCAAGCGAATATAGAATACGAAGACGATGAAGGCAACAATCTCCTCGAAGATATAGACCCATCTCAGCTGTCGTTCGGCAAAAGCGCGATAACGGTCATCTTCGCGCCCGTAAACGGATATGACGGAGCGATCGACTATACGTTGCTCAATCTGCCTTTATCTAAGGACAGCGCTATCGTTCAGGATATCGCCAAGCAGCTGGTCTCTTCGTATCCCGCGGAAAAACTCGAACTTCTGGACAGCGCATATATAACGATCTACGTGACTGAGACGACCTATCTTGCGTTCTCGCTTGCGTTTATAGCGCTGGCGATAACCGTGCTCGTCCGCAAAAAGAATGGCGACGACGTGATATCGCTTGTCGCAGTTTCGACGATGACGGCGCTTTCAGCGGTAAGGCTTATCCTCGGGCTCGTAATGTGTATGAGAAGCACGAAAGAATTCATGATAACGGCGGGCGGCGCGCCGTGGCTCGCGCTGGTCGTATGCGTTGCGGCTACGGTCGTACTGGCGGTATTCGTTGCCGACCGCATTAAGAAAGATAAGAAAATCAAGGCGGATAAAGTCAGATGAAATGCAGAGTTTGCGGTAAAGAAATTGAAGACGGAAGCGAGTTTTGCAGATATTGCGGCGCTTCTCAGCAGAAGAAGCGCAAGCCTACCTGGAGAGAGAGAAAACGCGAAAGAGAACGCGAGACCGCAGAGATAATAAAGAAAGCTTCGCTTACGGAACAGGACGTTCTTCTTGCCGTGCCGACGGGTACTGACGGGCTGGAAATGCGTGAGATAGGAGAAACGCGCAAAACTTATATCAGGACGGCGGTCTTAGCAGCGGTATATTCGTTGATAACGGCGGCGGCGCTTGCGGGACTCGTACTTATGATCAGACTCAGGATCGAAAATCTGTCGGGTACCGTCCGCGCGGTCATTTGCTTTGCTCTTCTTCTCGCGCTTGCGGGCTTCGGCGCGACTGCGGCTGAAAAAATTTACAGCGCGGGAGTGTTCAAAAAGATGAGCAGAAGCGTCAGGGCGATAAAGAAAGTCAGTTACGGCAGAGCTCCTTACGTGACCAACGATGGCAAGATCTACCAACTGGTCTGCAACGCGAAATGCACGGCTTGCGGCGCGGGGCTTCATATCGAAGAATTCGACGGCAAGCTTTACGAAGTGTGCGATTACGACAGAACGCATCTTTATGCGTTGCCGATAGCGGATATTTACAAAAATCTGCTGGGCGTTGATATCCTCGGGGAAGACGGCGGCGCAAAGGAAGAGGAAACCGCGGCTTACGGATGCAAAGACGGCGATGCGGATAAAAAAACCGACGCGGATAAAACGCAAGAAAACCCTCGTGACGTCGAAACGGAAGTTCAGGCTTCTGAAAACGTATGCAAAGAAGACGGTGACGGAAAAGGAAACGAATAACAGGAATACGGTAAGCCGCCTGAGTTGCGGCTTTATTTTTTACGCGTTTATCTGTGAGCGTTAACGGAAAGATTTTTTACCGTTTCAGATTTTAACTTTTTTAAAATATCGACAACCCGATACTTGTCCGCAAAATAATGCGTTTAAGACATGTTTTCAGAGCAAACCGCCTTAACAAATTATTGTTTTTTAACTGAAAGACCTGTTTACAAGCGCCTGCGCGTTAGTGTATAATGATAAAGACGGTTGAAAAACCGCACAAAAAGGGGATAATTATGCAGATTGTGGATAAGGCAGTCGGGGTCGTTAAAGATTTCTTCCGACATTGGGACAAGCCTGCTGAAGGCAACTATGTCGGAAACAAAGAGATCATAGCCTACTCTGTGGGCGGCATGGGAGTGCAGTTCGTCGCGGCGATCGCGGCGCAGATCCTTCTGCAAGCGAACTGTCTTCTGATAGGCACGGTCTACGGACTTAAGCCGACCGACCTCGCTATGCTTCTTATGATAAACACAATATTTTCGATCGTCATCCAGCCGCTCAAAAGCTGGATCATCGACAATACGCCGGGAAAGCAGGGAAAGGCGAGACCGTGGATATTGTGGCTGGGGCCTCCGTGCGCGATACTGATGTCTCTTACCGCGTTCATTCCGCTGTCGTGGAGCAAGCAGACCATACTTATCTGCGTGGGAGTGCTTTACATACTGATGAACTTTATTTACCAGTTTTATCTGGGTATGTACACTCAGCTGGTTCAGCTTGAGACCCCGAACACGAACGAACGTGCGAAGATAATATCGATTAGCTCGGTCATATACAGCCTTGCGCCGACGATCACGGGCGCGGTCTTCCCGCTCATCGCCAGCGCGTTCGAACTGGGACAGGTAGACCAGAACTTTTACAAGGTCATCTTCCCCGTATTTTCATTCATCGGATGCGGCCTCGGCATGTTCGCTTATTTCGGTACGAAAGAGCGTATAATCGTTCCCCGCAGACAGGTGCAGAAAGTAAAATTCATAGACGGTTTCGTAAAGATCTGCAAAAACAGATATTTCTGGATAAACAACGTTTCGACCTGGTTCGCGTTCGCTAGGGCGGCTATTACGGGAAGCATGATGTGGGCTTACGTCTATATGCTGCAGAACGAGGTGATACAGTCGGTCGCCAGCCTCGTTATAGGCACGGCGTCGCTGTTCGGCATGGTCATGGGGCCGTTTATAATAAAGAAGATAGGCAAGAAGAATACCGTTCTTCTTACCGACGGCGTTGTCGCGCTTGCGATGGTACCTCTCATCTTCTACAACAACGATTTTTACGTATTTGCGGCTGTTTGTTATCTGGCGTTCTGGGGCACTGCGGTGCAGATAATCACAGCTCCCGCGATGAGCGCGGACGCTCTCGACTATCAGCAGTGGAAGACGGGCGACAGACTCGAGGGCTTCTCTCAGAACTTTGCGATCATCAACTCTCTTGTCGCGATAGGCACCAACTATATTCTGCCGTTTATTTACGAATATTACGGACTTATCAACGACTATGACGTGCTTTACGACGAGACGGTTCGTTCTCCTATGCTTTCGGCGATGGCTGTTCTCGCCGTGATCGGCACGTTGCTGCACGGCGCTCCATATCTCTTCTGGAACATGACGGAAAAGGATCAGGAAAAAATGATTGAAGATCTTAAACACCGCGCACACGATCAGAACGTGCTCGACGGCTGCGCGGACGCAAGCGTTCTGTCCAGCGACGAGCATCTGAACGACGAAGAACTTTTTGATAGCGACGACAAAGCCGAAGAAGCGACGACTGACGCCGTATCGGCTGAACAAGGCGGCAGCGGGGAGGAGTCGAAATGAAAAAGATCGGTATGACCGCGACGGTAGCGGTTTTAGTGATATTGCTGGCGGCGTTAGCGCTTACCGGCTGCAACGAAAAAATGACGGTAGAAGAAGGAAGAGAAGTTCTTTCCGACAGCATAGAAAAAGCTCTTGCAAGCGACGTCTATTATATCAAGTACAGAATAAACGATAAGAGTTCGGACGAAGGCAGATACGTTCAGTACAGTCTCAACGCACAGGGCGAAACGGCGAAATTTACCGTCGCGAACGGTTCATTGCTCAAAACGACTTACGATGACACGTATTACGGTAAGAGCCTGAAGGCAAACGCTTCTTCTAAGACTGCAAAAGAAGGAGATTACGTTACCGGAATGCTTACTTGGCAGAAAGACGCGTGGTCGGTCTCAGAGTGTACGTTCGAAGAATTCCTCGCGGACGAAAAGATCGCACCCTATAATATGGACAGCGTGACGGGTATGCTTTCGGGACTCGGTACGGAAGAGTTGAAGATATCGAAAGTGACCCGTACGGGAAAAGTCACTTATATAACCGCAAAGGTCGTAAAGGAAGGCAATCCGCTTTCTGAATACGATACGCTCGAGATAAGGATAATATACGATAAACTGGCTTATATCGGCGACCTTGCGGAAACTTTTAACATCAGCATATCCTACGGCGGACCGAAGATAAGCGTTCCCGCGTGGACATACCTCAAAGAATAAAAGGAGAGTTTTTAAATGAAAGAGATAATTCCCAGACCCCAGTCGTGCATACTTGCGAAGAAGGGCGGCACTTTCGACATGGCGCGCATAGACGCGCTGGATATCGACGCTAAGTTTTCGCTTACCGCGCCGATAATTAAGGATATCCTTGAAAAAGGATTGGGGAAGAAGCTGGGCAAAGAGGGCGAAAAAGTTCTGAAAATAGGTTTTGCTCAGGAGCTTTCGCCGCAAAGTTACCGCATAGAATGCGACGAAAACGGGATATCCGTATCCGCAGGCGACGCGGCGGGCGCTCTGTACGCCGTGCAGACTCTGAGAGTAGGCTCTATGATGGGCACTCCTCTTCAGGATCTGAACGTGCCGTGCGGTAAGGTCAACGACTATCCGCGTTACTCGTGGAGAGGACTTCTCCTTGACGAATCCAGGCATTTCTTCGGAGAAGAAGAGGTAAAAAAACTTCTCGACGTTATGAGTATGCACAAACTCAACGTACTGCACTGGCATCTTACCGACGATCAGGGCTGGAGAATAGAGATAAAAAAATATCCGCTGCTGACTGAGATCGGGTCGAGCAGACCCAGGTCGCAGATACACGGCTGGGGGTCGACGGATACCGACGACGTGCCCGTAAGCGGTTTCTACTCTCAGGAAAAGATAAAAGAAATAGTGGCTTACGCGGCTGAAAGAGGTATATCCGTGATACCTGAAATAGATATGCCTGCGCATTTCGCGGCGGCTATGGCGGCGTATCCGTGGCTTGCGTGCAGAGAGCTGAGGCGCGACGTGCATTATTATTTCGGAAGCAGGATACCTTTGTCGCAGGGCGTCAGGGACTGGAACAGGAGCGCGTGTATCGGAAAGCCCGCTACGCTTCAGTTCATAAAGGACGTCATCGACGAGGTGTGCGAACTTTTCCCCGCGCCCTATTTTCATATCGGCGGAGACGAAGCGCCCAAGGACGAATGGAAGGACTGTCCCGCTTGTCAGGAGCTCATCCGTTCTCTGGGACTTAAAAACGAAAAGCAGCTGCAGGGCTGGTTCACCAACGAGATAGCAAAGTACGTGCGCGGAAAGGGCAGAAGGCTTATCGGCTGGAACGAGATCTTAGAGGGCGACAATATAGAAAAGGACGTGATCGTTCAGTACTGGACGCCGCAAAAGGACGGCAGGGTGATAAGGCACGTGAAAAACGGCGGCAACGCGATAATAAGCAAGCATAAGTATTTCTATTTCGATATGCCTTACGCGCAATATCCGCTCCGCAATACTTATATGTTCAATCCCTATTTCGAGGGCTTCATCTCTATGTACGACAACAAGGTCAAGGGCATAGAGGGCGCGTTGTGGACAGAGTGGATATCCACTCCGTCAAAGCTCGAATTCCAGCTGTTCCCGCGTATGGAGGCGCTCGCGGAAGCGTCGTGGTACGGCGGACCAAAGAACTGGAAAAAATTCCAGCAGAGAGTCAAGGATTACGTTCCGCTCCTCGATATGTACGGGCTGAATTACGCGAAGGAAGAGATATACCGTCCGTGCAATCCTTTCAGGAGACTTGCGGACATAAAGACCTGGTACGGCGGTAACGAGAACGTAGAGTACGACAGAAACGACAACAAATACTGAGTCTCGGCGCTCCGAAAGGAGAAGCTGAAGACACAAAAACGCAAACTTAGTGTATTATCGGACGCGCGGTATATCTGTGCGTCTTTTTACGTATTGAATTCCCGTTTTGCGTGTGTTATAATAAACTCAGTAAACAAAAGGGGCAACTTATGAAAAAAATTCTTATCATCGGTGCGGGCGTCATCGGCTGTTCCGTCGCAAGGGAACTCAGCCGTTACGACGCGGAGATCACCGTTTTAGAGCGCGAAAACGACGTTGCTTGCGGTACTAGCAAGGCTAATTCGGGCGTAGTCCACGGCGGCTTCGACGCAAAACCCGGCACAAAAAAAGCTCATTATAACGTACGCGGAAACGCAATGTTCGACAAACTGTCCAAAGAACTGGATTTCCCGTTCAGACGCAACGGCGCGTACGTGCTGTGTTTCGACGACGACAGATGGGACGGCTTGAAAAAGCTGTACGATCAGGGTCTCGAAAACGGAGTGAAGGACGTAAAGGTCGTTACGGGCGACGAGGTGAGGAAACGCGAACCCTACGTTTCGCCTGAGGTAAAAGGCGCGCTGTGGTGTCCTTCGTCTGGCATAGTAAGTCCTTACGAAATGACTATCGCCTACGCTGAAAACGCGGCGAAAAACGGCGTTAAGTTCGTTTTCGAAAAGAAGGTGTCTAAGCTTGAAAAGGACGGCGCAAAGATAAAAGTCGTCTGCGAGGACGGCGAAGAATACGCCGCAGACGTAGTCGTGAACGCCGCTGGTCTTTACAGCGACGAACTCAACAACACGGTAAACGATAAAAAATACAAAATCGTTCCCAGAAAGGGCGAATACATGCTGCTTGACAAGACGGCGGGATATCTGACGTCGACGACGCTTTTCCAGCTGCCGACGGCTATGGGTAAGGGCATACTCGTCGTTCCCAGCGTGCACGGCAACATACTCCTCGGACCTACGGCGGTCGATATCGACGACAAGGACTGCAAGGATACGACATACGACGGACTTTCCGAAGCGTTCGACAAAGCGAGAGTGACGGTGCCGTCGCTTACGAAAAAACAGGTGATAACCCAGTTTACGGGGCTCCGCGCGCACGCCGACGCGGGCGATTTCGTGATAGGTTTCGCGGGAGAACTTCCGCTTTACAATCTGGTCGGCATAGAGAGCCCCGGGCTTACGGCTGCGCCCGCGATAGCGGTCGACGCTTCTGAAGAGATAGCCGACTATCTCGGGCTTACATTCAACCACGGTTTCGACCCGATAAGAAAGGGTATCCCGTGCTTTGCTAAGATGACTGAAAAGGAAAGGGCAGAGATAGCGAAGAAAAATCCGCTTTACGGCAGGATAGTCTGCCGCTGCGAGGTCGTCACCGAAGGCGAGATAGTGGACAGCATAAACCGCCCCGTGGGAGCGAAAGACCTGGACGGAGTCAAGAGGCGCACACGCGCGGGTATGGGCAGATGCCAGAGCGGTTTCTGTTCCGAACGCGTTATGGAGATAATCGCGCGCGAACGCGGTATCGATATGACCGAGGTCACGAAGAGCGGTAAGGGCTCCGAGATAGTTATAGGGAGGGTCGAATAATGAGCGTTAAGAACCTTATAATAATCGGCGGCGGTCCTGCGGGACTCGCGGCGGCAAAGAGCGCTTACGACGCGGGCGAAAGAGATATTTTGATACTCGAAAGAGAGGACAGACTGGGCGGTATATTAAACCAGTGCATACACAACGGCTTCGGTCTGCATACCTTCAAAGAGGAACTGACGGGTCCCGAATACGCGGCGAGATATATCGACGAGGTGCTGAAAAGAGGGATAGAATACAAACTGGGCACGACCGTGCTCAGCATCGACAAGAACAAGCGCGTCACCTGCGTGAACGAGAAGGACGGCTTGCAGATATACGAAGCGGGCGCGATAATCCTCGCATGCGGTTGCAGGGAAAGACCCAGGGGCGCGATAAATATCGCGGGTTGCCGCGCGGCGGGAATATTCAGCGCGGGCACGGCTCAGAAGCTGATAAACATAGACGGCTATATGCCGGGAAAAGAGGTCGTTATCCTCGGCAGCGGAGATATCGGACTGATAATGGCGCGCCGCATGACCTTCCAGGGCGCGAAGGTAAAGGCGGTCGTTGAGCTTATGCCGTATTCGTCGGGACTCAACAGAAACATAGTGCAGTGTCTGAACGACTTTGACATACCGCTCATGTTCTCGCATACGGTCGTGGATATAAAAGGCAAGGGCAGGGTGTCGTCAGTAGTGATAGCTGCCGTGGACGAAAAACTCAACCAGATAAAGGGAACGGAGCAGGAGATAAAGTGCGATACGCTGTTGCTAAGCGTAGGACTTCTTCCTGAAAACGAGCTGTCCAAGATGGCTGACGTCAACTTAAGCCCCGTAACGGGAGGCGCGATCGTCGACGACGATATGATGACGGAAACGGACGGCATATTCGCGTGCGGCAACGTGCTTCACGTGCACGATCTCGTCGATTTCGTAAGCGAAGAAAGCGAATGGGCGGGGGCGCGCGCGGCGGCTTATATCGCGGGAGAGAAAGTCAATGGCGACAAGGTAGCCGTCCAAGCGAAAGACGGCGTGAGATACGTCGTGCCTCAGTTCGTGAACAGGGACGGAGACGGTACTCTCAAACTCAAAATGCGTGTAGGCAATGTTTTCAAAAACGTAAGACTCTGCGTCGTCTGCGACGGCGAAGAGATTTACGCAAAGAAGAAAATGATAGTCACTCCGGGAGAGATGGAAACGGTAACATTGGACGAAAAACAAACACGGGCGCTTAAAAATTGCAAACTGGCGGTCGTCTGTTTAAAGGCGGTGAAACAATGAAAGAGATGATCTGCATATGCTGCCCTATGGGGTGCAGACTTACGGTCGACGACAGCGACTTAAGCAACGTAAAAGTAAGCGGCAATACCTGTCCGAGAGGTGAAAAGTACGGCAAAGAAGAGGTCGTCTGTCCCAAAAGAATGGTAACGTCAGTTGTCAGGGTCGAGGGCGGAGACGTCGCGATGCTCAGCGTAAAGACGAAAGACGCGATAGAAAAGTCAAAGATATCCGGCGCGCTCAAAACGCTTAAAGGGGTGGTCGTCAAGGCTCCCGTAAAGATAGGCGACGTCGTAGTTCAGAACGTGCTGGGCACGGGCGTGGATTTCATCGCGACGAAAAACGTATCGGCGCGCTGACTGCCGCATAGCGATAAGAGGTGAGATTATGGCAAAGTACGTAATGTCGATAGATCAGGGAACTACCAGTTCGAGGGCTATCGTTTTCGATAAAAAGGGCAATATTATATCTAAGGCGCAGAAGGAGTTCACTCAGATATATCCGCACGAAGGCTGGGTGGAACACGACCCCGAAGAGATAATAAGCGGAGTGACTGAGGTCGTCCGCGCCGTTCTCGACGAAGTGGGAGCGGAAAACGTCGAATGTATAGGCATAACCAATCAGCGCGAGACGGTCGTCGTATGGGATAAGAATACGGGAAAACCCGTATATAACGCTATCGTATGGCAATGCAGGCGTACCGCGAACTATTGCGACAAACTCAAGGACGCGGGACTGGAGAAACTCATTTATTCCAAGACAGGTCTCCAGATAGACGCTTATTTCAGCGCGACGAAAATAAGATGGATATTGCAGAACGTAAAGGGCGCGAAGGAGCGCGCCGAGAGAGGAGAACTTCTTTTCGGCACTATGGACACCTACGTTATGTGGAAGCTGTCGGGCGGCGAAATATTCGCTACCGACTACACCAATGCCAGCAGAACTATGCTGTTCAATATCCACGACATGACGTGGGACGACGATCTGATAGATATGTTCGACGTCCCCGAAAGCATGTTCCCCGCAGTGTATCCGTCGGGTCACGCGTTCGGCTTTACGAGCGAGGACGTCGTCGGGGCGAAGATACCTGTATGCGGCGATGCGGGCGACCAGCAAGCGGCGCTTTACGGACACCTGTGCACAAAAAAAGGCAGTATAAAGAATACGTACGGCACGGGCTGTTTCGTACTTATGAATACTGGCGACGAACCGATAGAATCAAAGCGCGGACTGGTCACTACCGTTGCCGCGAGCAGAGACGGGCAGAAACCGCAGTACGTTCTCGAAGGCAGCGTATTCGTAGGCGGCGCCGTTATACAATGGCTGAGGGACGAACTGGGGCTGATAAAATCGTCTCCCGAAACCGAAGAAATAGCGATGAGCGTAAAGGATACGGGCGGGGTCTACATAGTGCCCGCGTTCGTCGGACTGGGCGCTCCGCACTGGGATCCGAGGGCGAGAGGGCTCATCACGGGCATAACGCGCGGCACGTCCAAGGCGCATATCGTGCGCGCGGCTCTCGAATCCATAGCTTACCAGGTGGTCGACGTCATGCACGCGATGAAGAGCGACGCGGAGTGTAAAATAACCGCGCTCAGCGTGGACGGCGGCGCGTGCGCCAACAATTTCCTGATGCAGTTCCAGGCTGACATACTCGATTGCAACGTCGTCAGACCCAGGATAATAGAGACGACCGCTCTCGGCGTAGCTTACCTTGCGGGACTGAATACGGGCTACTGGAAAGACGAGGACGAGATAAGGGAAAACGTGGGGGTGGAGCGCGTTTTCACACCCAATATGTCGCGTAAAAAACGCAGCGACCTGCTTATGGGCTGGGCGGACAGTATAGCGAGGACTAAATTCCGTTAAAAACAGGCTGTCCGTTTTAAGAACAATAGCCGATACGCATTGAGTGACCGTGAAAAATCCGTTTTAAAGCGGCGGGAGTGTCTGCGCTTAACGTTACAGCTTGCGTACGCTGTCATATAATACATTTTGATTGCTTAATACTCAAAATAGTGGTACAATCATCGCGTACTTTCAAGGAGATTTTTGTTTGGAGAATAAAACGTATCTGACTAAAATGGAAAAATCGGGGTACGGGCTCGCCGCTCTCGGGCAGGGAGCCATGTACGCAATGATGACTTCGTGGCTGAGCAGGTTTTACACCGACGTGCTCGGTCTCGAACTCCTTTTCGTCATGGGACTTATGTGGGTCGCGAGGCTTGTTTTCGCGATAGGCGACCCGCTTATGGGCGTACTGGTCGACAATACGCGCAGCAGGTTCGGCAAAATGAGACAATACCTGCTTTTCGCGCCCTTTATCGTATCCCTTTTAAGCGTTTTCCTGTTTATAGATTTCGGACTGGATATGACGGGTAAGATGATCTACGCTTCCGTGACCTATATGGTCTGGGGCGTGGCTTACGCTGTCTGCGACGT
This sequence comes from Candidatus Ornithoclostridium faecavium, assembly GCA_018714045.1. GTDB lineage: Bacteria > Bacillota > Clostridia > Christensenellales > UBA3700 > Ornithoclostridium > Ornithoclostridium faecavium. Next base: position 1,244 of record DVNX01000078.1, on the reverse strand, counting down.
GCCTTTCTGGGGCTTGCCGTACGCAATGACTCCCAACGTGGAGGAAAGAGACAAATTCCTGTCCTTCGCCCGTACGCTGAACAGCATAGGCGGCGCGCTTCCCGTCGCGGTAGTCGCGCTTCTTATCGGCGACAATATGTTAGGGCTCAGGAAGGGGCTTATGGTCGGCGCGATACTGTTCTCCGCGATAGCTATAGTGCCGTTCTCGATGACCTTCTTCTTTACAAGAGAGAGGATAGAGCCGCAGAAGGAAAAGCTCAGCGTAAAGCAGTCTTTTCAGGTGATAGGAAAATGCAAGCCGCTGGTGCTGGTGATGATCTTCGGGCTTCTCAGCTTCGGAAGATATATGATACAGGCGTCGTATACTTACGCAGCCGATTACGTTTTCACTTACTACGAAACTGCAAATTCCTTTACCGCTTTTGTTTACGATATGCGTCAGATACTGGGCGCGGCGCTGATAGGTGTGGGAATGTTCCCGTCGATGCTGATAATGCCCAAACTTCTCAAAAAGTACAATACGCGCAAGATCGCGCTGGGCGCGGGTATATTCTCGGGCGCGGTGCTCGGGCTCTTCTTTATGATAGGCTCGTTGACAAAATACAACTATTATATCGCGCTGCCGTTCTTCTTCCTGAGCGGTCTGCCCCTCGGCATATACAACGTGATCACGTTCGCGATGGTCGGGGAGTGCATAGACTATCTGCAATACAAACTCGATATCCGCGCGGAAGGACTCGCTTCGTCGTGCATATCCTTCGTCGGTAAGCTCAGCGCGGCGTTCAGCGCGGGCGCGATACCTCTCGTGCTTGAAATATCGGGTTACGTTCAGCCCGTCACCGAAAACGGAGTTACCGTTATTCAGCAGCAGACTACGGGCGCGCGCACGGCTATATTCATGTTGCTTACTCTTATCCCCGCGGTAAGTCTTTTCGTTTCGACTCTGCCTCTTCTCGCATACGATCTTATCGGCAGAAAGAAGAAGGAGATCGAAGAAGCGTTGGAAAAGAAACGAGTGATAAAAGAGGATTAAAGAAACTTTTAAGCTTTTTGCAATACCAGACCAGAATAATACGAACCTGCCCTGAGGCGCGCCTTTTGTGTGTTTTTTAACGATTCTCCCTTGAAAATATTATAATATTATCTGCGCTCGCCTCGCTAAAACACTCACTAAAAATCATCGCCTGAGGGTGCCCGCAGTTTCAAGCCGGCAAATTTTTGTTGATACAAGGCAAATGCCGCAG
>DVNX01000077.1 GCA_018714045.1 Candidatus Ornithoclostridium faecavium | reverse complement strand
TGTTCAAAGCCTATGGTGTAAACAAAATAGATTAGCTATTTAATACAGACAACTGTACGCGACAGCGACTACTGTTCCCGCCACGCGTGCGCCTCAGGGCAGGTTCATATTATTCAGGTCTGGTATGCCGCAAATTTAACGAATTCGGGGCGCAGTCGCAATAACGTTGACAAAGCCTCTTTTATTATGATTAAATAAAATAGGTCGGAAAGACTTACAGGAGATAATATGAAAAACAAATTTATCGTTTTAGCGGTTCTGGCAATTATGTGTTTTTCGCTTGTCTTTGCAGTCGCTTGCGGCGACAATTACACTCAGTTGAAGGCGAAAGACGAAAACCTCGGCAATTACGAAGGGCTCGAAGTCGCCGAAGGACTCAGCGCTTACGATCTCGTTATGGAGGCGTATCAAAACTGGTGCAATGACGAAAATTACGTCAGGGACGAATATTTTTCTTTCTCGGCGGGCGTTTTCGCTTCGAGAAACACTCATCTTATCAGAAAGGTCAAAGGGGAGGAGATATATTCTCAGGAGATAATTTACGGTACGGGTCTCGACAGCGGATCGTGTACTAAAAAATATTATTTCGACGGCAGCAACGCTTATTTTACCAACGTAGCGGGAAGCAAACATATAAAATACGATAAGGATAACAACGTGCTTACCACTACCGACTGGGGAACGTTCGCTCCGTTCACGGGAGACGTTCAGGAAGAAAACCGCGTGATGACTGAGCATATGACGACCTACGACTTATCTTCGAGAGAATACCTTGCGGATGAACACGACGATACGGTATACGTTGACGAAGGCGTTTATTATTGCACTCTTACCATAGATTGCAGCGAAGAGACGATGAAAACGGTGCACAGGGCGGCTCTCGACGAATTCCTCGCAAATACGGGCGCGAAAGAAGAAGGCTTTACTTGTCAGAATACCACAATCGATTTCGCGATAGAAAAAATAGACGGAAAGATGAAACTCGTCATCTGGAAGAGAAACGAGGCTTATAGCGGAAAACACGCTTCTATATCCGTTACAGTCAATTGCAAGCAGACCTGCCTCTCTTATTTTACCTACGGCAATGCGGATATTACGTCTGAAGATCTCGCGGGACTTAAAAAGTAAGAACAAAGTAAAACTTAAATAACGTTATATGAGAAAAACCCGATACTTATCGGGTTTTTCGTTTTTATTTGCGTTCATTTTGTTTTGTCCGTCTGTCTGAGCTATGCTTTGAATATATGAGCAAAATGTCTTTATTGCTTCGCTCGGAAAGATCGCGAGTGACGGTTATCTTCTTGAAATGTCTTAGACAAAAACGGACGGCAGAGAGAAGCTGCGCAGCGCTTTATCACGGGAATATGCCGCGTTTTTTCTTCGCCGTGCACAGTCTTTCTATCGCGACCGCGTACGCCGCTAAGCGGTAACTTATCTTATAGTCTCGCGCTTTGTGATACACGTCGGTAAGCGCCCTCGTCATGACTTTGAACAGGGTAGCGTTGACGTCGTTTTCGTCCCAGGTCAGGGATTGCAGGTTCTGTACCCATTCGCAGTAGGAAACGATAACGCCGCCTGCGTTGGTCAGTATGTCGGGGAGTACGACTATATCGCGCTTTTCGAGTATCGCGTCGGCTTCCACGGTCGTAGGACCGTTCGCCGCTTCTATAATAAGACGGCAGTTGAGTTCTTTCGCGATATCCGCGGTGATCTGATTTTCAAGTGCCGCGGGAATGAGTATGTCGCATTTTGTGGTCAGCAAAGCGCGGTTGTCGATATGTTCGACCCCGTCCGCGTTGTAGTCCTTGAGCAGCTTGCGCTGTTTTACGAAAGCGTATATTTCGGGGATATTCAGACCGTCGGCTTTCCTTATGCCGCCTGACACGTCCGATACCGCGACGATTTTGCAGCCTTTTTCATATAAAAGCCTTGCCGCTACGCTTCCTACGTTGCCCATACCTTGTATCGCTACGCTGACATCGGATGGCGCCAGTTTGTACTTATCCAGCACTTCCATCGTTATTATCATTACGCCGCGTCCCGTTGCTTCAGGTCTTCCGAGGGAACCGCCTACTTCCAGGTCTTTGCCCGTTACAACGCCGGGGATAGTGTAGCCGTTCATCATAGAGTAGGTGTCCATTATCCAGTCCATGACCTGAGCGTTGGTGCCCACATCGGGGGCGGGGATATCCTTTTCGGGTCCGATTATCGGAAGTATCATAGCGGTATATCTGCGGGTAAGCCGTTCCAGCTCTCCTTTGGAAAGGGTAGTCGGATCGACCTTGATGCCGCCTTTGGCTCCGCCGTAAGGGATATTGACGACAGCGCATTTAAAGCTCATCCATGCGGCGAGCGCTTTGACTTCGTCTATATTAACGCTCTGGTGGTATCTGATACCGCCTTTGCACGGACCTCGTGAGGTGCTGTGCTGAACGCGGTAGCCTTCAAAAACGCGCACGCTTCCGTCGTCCATTTTTACAGGTACTGAGACTTTAAGCTCCCTTTCGGGGTATTTGATGAGGACGTAATCTTCCTCTTTCATTCCTACTGCTTTCGCCGCCTTGTCCAGGACAGACAAAAAATTGTCATAAGGGTTATACCTTTCTGCCATAGTTTCCTCCTTACTTGTTCTGTATTTATTTTATCACACATATGTGTATGATTTCAATATTAAAAAAATTTTTGCCCTATGTACAAAAAATTGTTGATTATTCCCCGTTTGTATATTAAAATATAATCAGAACAAAATCAATCGGAGATATATTTATGGAACATATCAACAGATTCAAGAACGATAAACGCAGTCGTAAATCCAGGCAGGCGATAAAAGAGGCGTTCAAGGAAATGGTACTGACTCAGGAAATGAGTCACATCGTAATAAAGGATCTTGCAGAAAAGGCAGACGTCAACCGCAAGACCTTTTATCTGCATTATACCGACGTCTACAACGTGCTTGAAGACGTTGAGGACGAACTTCTCGAAGATATCAAGAATATTTTCGCGAAATTCGATATGGACAAGATAAAGACGGATCCGTATCCGCTTCTTCTCGCGATAAGCGACGGCGTATCGGGCAGCGAAAACGAAACTTTCAACAAGTTGTTGTTTTCAAGTACGATTTCGGGTAACTTTATGAGAAAGATAAAGGACATGCTTAAAAAGGAGCTGTTCGCTTCTTATAAGTTCAACAACCTGATCGCCCCGAAGGCGAATATAGTGCTGTCGTTCATCGTATCGGGCGTGGTCGATTGTTACCGCGACTGGTATCTGTCTGACAGAAGCGAGAGCCTCGAAGAACTCGCGAGAGAACTTTCTGAGCTTATAAAGCACGGCGTCGCCCGTTATTTCGAGGGTTGACGTTGGAAGGAGTCTGCGATCTGTGTCCCAGAAAATGCGGCGTCGACAGAAGCGTTAAAAAAGGGTATTGCTCTGTCGGCGACACATTGAAACTGGGCGCGGCAACTTTGCATTTCTGGGAAGAACCGATCCTTGCCTCAAAAGGCGGCAGCGGAGCGGTTTTTTTCAGCGGGTGTTCGTTAAAGTGCGTTTATTGTCAGAATTTCGCGCTGTCGAGAGGTGAGGGAACTGAGATATCCGTAAAGCGTCTCGCCGAGATTTTCAAAGAGCTTGAAGACAAGGGCGCCGATAATATAGATCTTGTGACGGGCAGCCATTTTATACCTGAAATAGCTGAAGCTTTAAGTCTTTACAAACCGCGCGTTCCCGTAGTGTTCAACTGCGGCGGTTATGAAAAAGTCGAGTCGCTTGAACTGCTTAAAGGGCTTGTCGATATATATATGCCCGATTTCAAGTATTCGGATAAAGAGATCGCAGCAAGGTATTCAAACGCTCCCGATTACCCCGAGGTCGCGTTGAAGGCGATCGACGAAATGAAGAGACAGGTCGGCGAAACGGTCGTCGGAGACGACGGACTTATGAAAAAGGGAATACTGGTAAGACACCTCGTCCTGCCGAACGCGGTCGCAAATTCAAAGAAAGCGCTCGATATCCTTTCGGGAGTGCTCGATAAGGAAAAAGATTATATATCGCTTATGAGTCAGTACGTACCGTTCGGACGTGCGGAAGAGTATCCCGAAATAAACAGGCGGCTTAAACCTATCGAATACAAAGCAGTCGTCGCGCACGCTGAAAAGCTGGGCTTTAAAAACGCTTTCATTCAGCTTGCCGACAGCGCGGATACGGAATATATCCCCGATTTCGACGGACGGGGAGTACTTAAAAAAGACTGAGGTCGAATTTCAGCGCAACAAAAACGCCGCCCGTTAAGGCGGCAGTTTTAGTTTTTACGTTTGTCTTTTTATTTCGCCCAGCTCGTATCCGAAGGGATCTGATAGAGGGGAGCGTTTTCCTTGTTGTATGTGAAATATTTGTGCCACTGGTTTTCGCTGTAACCGTTGAGTATCGTGATGATAGATCCTGCCCAGCTGTCATAGGTCTCGTAGAGTCTGAAAAGACCGCAGTCCCATATCTGGCATTTGATCGTCTGATAGCGATATACTATATCGTTGCTGTTTGCCGAATTTCTGGTGGATTCGGTTGCGAGTTTCAAAGCATTGCTGGTCACGTCTACTTTGATTTCTATTTCGTAATAGCCTTCTTTATCGTTGTGGACGATGGACGCGCTTTCTATGTTTTCAGGGGTGATATCCGCGTTGGTCGTCTCTACGTAAGATTTGTTGTAATAATCTTCTTTCATGAATTCGCTTACGGTCATCGCGCGAACCTTATTGCATTTGTCCCAGTCGATATACGGGGTGTCGGTGTAGAAGTTGTCGACGGAATTTTCAAGCAGACACTTGCTTTTGCCTGACTGTACGTAGAAAGTTTGACCGTCGGGCGTATATTTGCGGTTGCCGTAGTCGAGAAGAGCGCGGCACGCGCCGAGTATGTTCGCGTTGTTTTCGTCGGGAGTATCGGTATTGTAACCGTTGATGACTCTGCCGAGAGTGACCATATACATTGCCGCGCCGTCCTTTATACGGACTTCACGCACTTGCATCGAACCGCTCATTTTAAGATTGGTAACTGTTGCTACGCCGCTGCCGAAAGCATAGTTTGCGAAATAGGATACTTTTGCAAGGTTTCCGTTTGCGATGTTGAAAAGATAGGTTGCCGCCTCTTTTACTGCAGCGTCTTCGGTGAGTTCGGCACTTGAAGCGGAAAGTTTTGAAGCGTCGGGTTTGTCGATGCCTGCCTGTGCCGCTTCGTTCGGCGCGACACCGAGGTCGTCGTGGTCAAGGTTGATGTTTTCATCGAATTGTTCGGTTTCTCCGTCGCATGCGATAAAGAAGACGGTGGTCAGTATAAGGACAATGCTTATTATCGAGAAAAGCAATTTCTTTTTCATAATAATCCTCCTTGTTCGGCTTTAGCCGTCATATCAATTATATAAAGAATATTTTGCTTTGGTCAAGTTTTTTCCTGAAAAGCTGTGTAATATTAAGCGCTGTTTATCGTAAGGAAATTGTAAGCGGCGTTTGAAAACGGGTCAAAATAAGTCAAAAACGCAAAATAACGCGCATTTTGCGGATATTTGTATTATTTTGTATACGCGAATAATCGGGCGCGCTTTTGTTTGAGTTTTTACGCGCGCTATGCTATAATATTCAAAAACGTTTTACAAGGTATCTGACTGAACATGGCATGGTGGGGTAAGGCGTTGCTCGTAGCGGCGGCGTATCTTATAGGCTCGATAAATTTCGCGATAATTTTTTCAAGACTTAAAGGCACCGATATAACAAAAAAGGGCAGCGGCAATCCCGGCACTATGAACGTACTGCGTTCCGTCGGCAAACTGTGGGGAGTACTTACTTTTATCTGCGACTGCGCTAAGGGCGTGATATTCGCCGTCGTCGGTCTGTACTGGGTGGGAAGTCTCGACTGGCTGTTCATACTGGGCGTCGTTACGATAATCGGACACGTCCTGCCGATATACAGCAAATTCAAAGGCGGAAAGGGCGTCGCGACCTCGATCGGCGTGTTCATAGTCGCATATCCGATAGTCGGCGCGATAGTTCTGGCGGTGCTGATATTCATGCTGCTGTTCATAAAGTACGGCTTTATAGGCTCTATAACCTGCATAACCGCCATAACTATATACAGCTGTATCGTAAGTCGGGACAATATAACGGCGATAGTATGCTCGCTCATCATCTGGGCGATAGTCGTAATAAGACATTATTCTAATATAAAAAGACTGATAAGGGGAGAGGAAAACACCCTCAAACTGGTTGGTAAAAACCAAAGTAAAGACCTGACCGAAGAAGGAAAAGCGGAAAAGTCTGACGACGGTCAAAAGGAGAACTGAATGAAACTGGGAGTAGTAGGTCTGCCCAACGTGGGCAAAAGCACGCTTTTCAACGCTATCACTCAGGCGGGAGCCGAGAGCGCGAATTATCCGTTCTGTACGATAGAACCCAACGTGGGAGTTGTAGCCGTCCCCGACGAGAGACTGGATAAGCTTGCCGCGCTTTACGATTCTAAGAAGATAACCCCGACCGTACTCGAATTCGTCGATATAGCGGGACTCGTCAAGGGCGCGTCTCACGGCGAAGGTCTGGGAAACAAATTTCTTTCGCACATAAGAGAGGTCGACGCTATAGTTCACGTTGTAAGGTGCTTCGACGACGAAAACATAACGCACGTTGACGGTAGCGTGGATCCTTTGAGAGATATCGAGACAATCGACTTAGAGCTTATCTTTGCGGATATGGAGACTGTGCAGAAGCGTTCCGCAAAAGCGAGAAATTCGGCAAAGGGCGGCGATAAGAAGTTCGCGGAAGAAGCGGACTTCCTCGACAGAGTGCTCAAAGAGCTCGAAAACGGCAAGCTCGTGCGCCTTATGGAGTTTTCTGAAGAAGAGCAGGCGATAATAGACGATATGTTCCTTCTGACCGCTAAACCCGTGATCTATGCCGCGAATATCGGAGAGGACGACCTCGGCAAAGAGGACAACGCTTACGTCAAGGACGTAAAGAAATTTGCCGCATCCCAGAACAGCGAAGTCATCGTGCTCTGCGCGAAGATAGAAGAAGAGCTCGCGGGTATGGATAAGGAAGAAAAGGAAATGTTCCAGCAGGAACTGGGCATAGACAAGAGCGGACTCGATAAACTGGTATCCGCTTGCTATAAGCTTCTCGGACTGATAAGTTATCTGACTGCGGGAGAAAAAGAGACCCGCGCGTGGACGATAGTCAAAGGAACAAAGGCTCCCCAGGCAGCGGGAAAGATCCACAGCGACTTCGAAAAAGGATTTATCCGCGCAGAGGTCGTGGACTGGAAAGTTCTTCTCGAATGCGGCTCTTATACCGCAGCTAAAGAGAAGGGCAAGGTAAGAAGCGAAGGCAAAGACTACGTCGTTCAGGACGGCGACGTCGTACTGTTCAGATTCAACGTCTGATACCAAAGAAAAACAGCTCAAAGAGGTATTCAATGGATTACAAAAAACTGCTTGCGGATATAGTTATTCTTCAGGACGTGGAAAGCTCTGAGATAGAGCCGCTCATCACGGTTCCCAAAGACCCCGCGATGGGAGATTTCTGTCTGCCGTGTTTCAAATTCGCTAAAGAAATGAAAAAAAGCCCGATGATACTCGCGCAGGAGATAGTTTCCCGCATCGGCGCTTACAATTTCCTCGAAAAGGCTGAAGCCGTCGGCGGATACGTCAACTTTACGCTTAACAAGAAGATGGTCGCATCCGCGGTCGTCGAAAAGATATTGTCTGAAGGCGAAAACTACGGCAGATCTGAGATAGGGTCGGGAAAGACGGTATGCATCGACTTTTCGTCCGTCAATATCGCCAAACCTTTCCATATGGGACACCTTCTCAATACCGTTATCGGCGGCGCGCTGTGCAGGATATACCGCGCGCTCGGCTATAAGGTGGTCGGCATAAATCACCTCGGAGACTGGGGCACGCAGTTCGGCAAACTCATAGTCGCGTACAAAAAGTGGGGCAATAAAGAGGACATAGACAAGCGCGGCGTAAGAGGACTTCTCGATATTTACGTCAGATTCCACGAGGAAGCTGAAAAAGATCCCTCTCTCGAAGACGAGGCGCGCGCATGGTTCAAAAAGATAGAGGACGGAAATAAGGAAGCGCTCGATCTGTTCGGCTACTTCAAGGAAGTAACGATGAAAGAGGTCGAAAATGTCTATAAACGCCTCAACGTTACATTCGATTCTTACGCGGGCGAAAGCTTCTACAACGACAAGATGCAGCCCGTTCTCGACGAACTGGAAGAAAAAGGACTTCTCGAAACGTCGGACGGAGCTAAGATAGTCAGGTTCGAAGGCGACAAGATGCCGCCGTGTCTTCTCGTCAGAAGCGACGGGGCGACTCTTTACGCTACCCGCGATTTAGCGGCGGCTGTATACCGCAAAAAGACTTACGATTTCTATAAGTGTCTGTACGTTGTAGCGTATCAGCAGAACCTGCATTTCAAACAGATATTCGAGGTGCTGCGCCTTATGGGCAAGCCATGGGCGGACGATATGGTGCACGTCGCGCACGGAATGGTATCTCTCGAAGACGGCGCGCTTTCTACTCGTACGGGCAGAGTGATATTCCTTGAAGACGTGCTCAACACCGCAGTCGCAAAGGCGGGCGAGATAATCGCGGAAAAGAATCCCGACCTCGAAAACAGAGAACTTACCGCCGAACAGGTAGGCGTAGGCGCAGCGGTATTCGCTATGCTTTTCAACGGCAGGATAAAGGACGTCGTATTCGATTACGACAAGGTGCTCAACTTTGACGGGGAGACGGGTCCTTACGTTCAGTACACTTACGCGCGTTGCTGTTCGCTCCTCGAAAAATGCGCGCCCGAAGGCGGAGATTTCAACGAGGACGGTATAGCGAACGACGAAGCTTACGCACTCGTGAAGGCTCTTGAAAAATTCCCTGAAAGCGTTAAGGCGGCAGGCGAGAAATACGAACCCAGCATCGTTACCAGACAGATAGTGGATATCGCGCAGGCGTTTAACAAGTTCTATTTCGAACACAATATCAAGGACGCCGCGCCCGCGGTAAAGAACGCGAGACTGGCACTCGTCGGCGCGACGAAACAGGTAATTGAAAGCGGTCTCGCGCTTCTCGGCATAGCGGCTCCGCAGAGAATGTAAAAAACCGCTTGAATAAACACGGGCAGGAAAATTTCAAAAAAGAAAAGCGTGCCGCGCACACGTTCTTTCCGACAAAGGTCTGACTTTCAAACTCAGACGGTGAGAGGACAGACGCGGACAAAATAAACTTTCGAACAATATTTTTATTATCGCCGTACGGCGGAAGGAGAAAGACAAATGTTGGTAGACAAGAGAATAGAAACTTTAGCAAAAAATCTGGTAAATTATTCATGCAACGTTCAGAAGGGCGAAAACGTACTCATCGAAGCGTTCGGCATAGATTATCAGCTGGTCAACTGCGTGGTCAAAGAGGTCTACGCGGCGGGCGGCTATCCGTTCGTCAGCGTGTTCGACAACCGCATCCAGCGCGAGCTTATGAAGGGTATGGACGAAACCCTCGCTAAGAAAATGGCTGAATTCGATTGCGCTAAGATGGATAAGATGGACGCGTATATCGGTATCCGCGGCGGAGAGAACGCTTACGAGACCTGCGATATCGACGCGGCGAGAATGGGCGCTTACAGCAAATTCTACTCGCTTCCCGTTCACCACGACAGACGCGTCGCTCATACAAAGTGGGTCGTACTCAGATACCCCACTCAGGGCATGAGCGCTATGTCCGCTATGAGCACCGAAAGTTTCGAAGACTTTTATTTCGACGTATGCAACCTCGACTACCGCAAGATGGGCGAAGCGATGACTCCGCTTGTCGAGCTGATGAATAAAACGGATAAGGTACGCATCGTCGGACCCGGCACAGACCTCAGCTTCTCGATAAAAGGCATAGGCGGCGTCAAGTGCTGCGGACTCAGAAATATCCCCGACGGCGAGGTCTATACAGCACCCGTTAAGGACAGCGTAAACGGCAGGATCACATACAACGTTCCGACCAGCAAGGACGGAATAAAGTTCGAAAACGTATCGCTTCTCTTTAAGGACGGCAAGATAATCGAAGCTACTGCCAACGATACCGAGGCGATCAATAAGATATTCGATACGGACGAAGGCTCAAGATACGTGGGCGAGTTCGCCATCGGCGTGAATCCGTTCGTTACAAAGGCTATGGGAGACATACTCTTCGACGAGAAGATAAGCGGCAGCATCCACTTTACCCCGGGCAGCTGCTACGACGACGCTTACAACGGCAACAGAAGCGCTATCCACTGGGATCTCGTTCTCGTTCAGACAAAGGCTTTCGGCGGCGGAGAGATCTATTTCGACGACAGACTGATAAGAAAGGACGGCATTTTCGTCGTGGACGAACTCAAAGGTCTCAATCCCGAAAACCTCGCATAAACGGACAAGTCAACAATTAGCGTTAAATTTGCTGTAAAGCATTGTAATTTTTTTAACGTTGTGGTAATATATAAGCGATGCGAAAAGGGGAGTTTGCGCCCCGTTTTGCGCGCTGAAAAAGGGTAATAACGCTTAAAAGGCGCGATACGAACAATAAAGATAACAATTTTGGAGGTAATTTTTATGCCATTGGTTACATCTGCCAATATGTTTAAGAAGGCATACGAGGGCGGTTACGCTATCGGCGCTTTCAACGTAAACAATATGGAAATCATTCAGGGTATCGTAGAAGCGGCAACCGAAGAGAACGCTCCGCTCATTCTTCAGGTTTCTTCCGGCGCGAGAAAGTACGCTAACCCCACCTATCTTCGCAAGATGGTAGAAGCTGCTGAAGAAGTCAGCCACCTGCCCATCTGTCTGCACCTCGACCACGGCGATACGTTCGAGCTTTGCAAGAGCTGTATCGACGGCGGTTTCAACTCCGTCATGATCGACGGCAGCCATCACGCTTTCAAGGATAACATCGAACTTACCCGCAAGGTAGTCGAATACGCTCACGACCACGGCGTCGTAGTAGAAGGCGAGCTGGGCAGACTTGCAGGCGTTGAAGACGAGGTCAAGGTCTCCGCTGAGGACAGCTCCTACACCAGACCCGAAGAAGTAGAAGAATTCGTTACCAAGACCGGCGTTGACAGCCTTGCTATCGCGATCGGTACTTCTCACGGCGCTTACAAGTTCAAGCCGGGCACCAAGCCGCAGCTCAGATTCGACATTCTCGAAGAAGTTGCTAAGAGACTGCCCAACTTCCCGATAGTCCTGCACGGCGCTTCTTCCGTTCCGCAGGAATTCGTAAAGATCATCAACGAGAACGGCGGCGCGCTCAAAGACGCGATCGGCGTACCCGAAGATATGCTCAGAAAGGCTGCTTCTATGGCTGTCTGCAAGATCAATATCGACAGCGACCTGCGTATGGCTTGCACCGCGGGTATCCGCAAGCATTTCGTTGAGCATCCCGATCACTTCGACCCCAGACAGTACCTGGGCGACGCAAGAGCGAACATCAAGTACATTGTCAAGCACAAGCTCACCGAAGTTCTCGGTTGTGCGGGCAAGGCTACGGAGATCCTCAACGCGTAATCGGCGAAAGGACATTTTGCAAAAAAAAACAGGACGGGCGAAAAGCCCGTCTTTTTTGTTTTGATTACGTTTTGAATTTTTGATTATTGTGGGCTGAATTCTCTTAAGGAAAGCTTTAGCGTTTAATATCACGAAGATCTGATAATTCAGCTTGACAAAAGAATGCAGTAAAACTATAATATAAATATTGATTATAACAATATGCGCGAATATTTGATATTTACGCAGACTTTGAAAGTTTTTTCGGCAGAGAAGACTTTAGGAGTATCAGCGGAAAATAGCTGAAATAAGGGAGGTGAACGCGGTGATATATTATATTTCAGACCTGCATCTGGGGCACGAAAACGTGATAAAAATGTGTTCGAGACCTTTTGAGAATATCGAAGAAATGAACGAAGCGCTAATTGCCGCCTGGAATAAGCGCGTGCATAAAGACGACACAGTATATATCGTCGGAGATTTTGCCAACCGTTCGAAGATACCGCCTGAAGAATACCTGAAAAGGCTTAAGGGTAAAAAGTATCTTATAATCGGCAATCACGACCGCAGCTGGATAGGCGGCATCGATCTTTCAAAGTACTTTATCGGCTGGTCGTCATACGCTGTGATAAATACGGGCAGGGGAAAGGCAACCCTTTGTCATTTTCCGATGCTGGCGTTTGAGGGCAAATTCCTTATCCACGGACATATGCACAACAACACTAAGCGCCCTTACTGGAGTTATCTAAAGACAATGGACAACGCGCTCAACGCAGGCGTGGATATCAACGGCTTTATCCCCGTAACTTTTGACGAGCTTGTCGCAAATAATGAGGAGTTCAGAAAGAACAATTGATAGCTTTTATATCAGATAAAAATCTTTGTTTCAAGTAAAGATAAATAAAAGCAGAGGATACAGCCTCACGGCTCGGAAACATGCGCAAACGGCGTTTGTAAATAAAGGGTATAGGCTTAAGCAGAACGAGGAGAACGCAAGTCGCCTCGATTTCTCTATGTTTTATAGATAATCAATAGATGTATATATATTAATTATTACGATTTTTAGTCGCACTTTTAAGCAGTTCAAGAAGCGAGGTTTTGCCGTTGCGGTCAAGGCGGCCGAAAAGTTCAAGAAGAAATTTTTGTTCGTCTGATAGTTTTTCTTTTGTATCGATGATTCCGTATTCGTCGGAGTTACAAATAATATAATCAACAGAAACTTTAAACAGACGTGACAATTCAATAAGTTGTTCGATAGACGGCTGAGTGTTTGAATTTTCCCAATTGTTGTATGTTCCTTGACTGATGTTAAGCAGTTTTGCAATGGCTCTTTGAGAGAGATTTGCTTCAGATCTTAATTCAAACAGTCTGTTCATTTTTTTTGATTAACTCCTTTATACTTATTATTAAAATTGTATAAAAAACTTAATCATTCGGCTTGCAAGATTATAAAATCTAATCTATAATTATATATATGATTGAATTTTCTATTCAAAATAATATTCGTTTGTTACAAAAATGTTGTGGTTGACTAAAAGGAGGAACTTATGGTTTGTAAAAAATGCGGAACTGAATTTGACGGGGCGTTTTGTCCAAAGTGCGGAGAGCGGGCAGATGAAAAAATGATAGTATGCCCTGTTTGCGGAAAAGATAGGGCAGAGGGCGAAAACTTCTGTTCTAAATGCGGTTATGCTTTTGAACGACAAGCGCAAGCGGAACAGAATACACAGACTAAATTCACATTTGACAAAGAGATTTTACTCGGCGGCGTAAGAAAGTTTTACAGAACTTCGCTTAATATCGGAAAGGTATTTTTCAGCTTGCTTCTTTTTCTCATTCTTGCTTCGCCGATAATGTTACACTATGGTATCAACACGGCGGGAAGCGGATATATCAACGCGTTCAATCTGTATGTTGACGGCAGATTTACCGCCGTCTGCGCAATACTTATGATAATAGCGTTTTACAGCCTTGTATACGGCGTTTACGCTTGCGTAAAGTTTTTCGTATTCCGCAACAAAGCAGAAAGCAAGGCAAGCAAATTTATATATTTTGCCTTTAGTCTTGCTGTATTCATCGTCTGCTGTATCGGTTGTTCTGGTGCAGGCGAGTGGTTTGCGGATGCGGGCGCAGGACTCAGCTTCGGAATATTCGTCGGGCTTGTCGGTATGGCGCTGTCTGTTCTCCGATATTTTTTCGAAAATAGATTTTTTGAAAATGAGAAGTCGGAACAGGAAACAGAGGTTGAGGATAAAATAAAGGAAAAGGGTGAAAAAGTAAAAAAGTTCGTAGGAGAAGGAACGATACTGATTACAGTGGTTCTTGTCATCACGATATTAGTTACTTTGGTCGTTCAGACGATATATACTAATCCGTTCGGCCCCGATTTGCTCTACGGTTGGCCTGAAACGAGAGCTGACGTGATAAAGCGGTTCGGGATACCGTTAAACGCAAAAGAAAACGACTTATCTTATACCTATTACAGCACGGAGTATATCGCCGCGGAGCGCATGATAAATAAGCTTGTAGAAGCTCAAGACAAAGAACTGACGGACGGCTTTGAGTCTGATGCGGACTCTTTCGTGGAGGACGACTTTGAGTCAATGTTTGACGGTATTGCAGGTATCGACGCTATTATCCTGAAACTCAGAGAAAAACAGCAGAATAGTATATACAAGAAGACTATTGTAACATTTAACGATGACGGAGAAAATAAAGACGAGGATACGGTAAAATCTTACGTCTGTGAGGTGATTTCACCTGTCGTTGACGGAGAAGAAAAAAAGAAGAGAGAACTGAAAATGTTTGTATATGATGGCACTATTGATGATAAAACGAATATAGCCAAAGTAACTTATTTTGCAAAATACGATGACGGAAGCTTTATCGGTAACAGTATAGAATTTGTCGTTGACGGAGTATATTATAAGTTTAATGACGTGTTCGGCGAACATACGATAACTATAGAGAAGTTGCAGAATAACAGTACGAATGCTCGTCGGTGACAGTTGCGATATTTTGTTTGTCGAAGAAAACGTTTAACGAGAGATAAAGTACGGGAGAGTAAATAAATAAAAATTATTATAGAACAGTGAGTAACGTAGATAGAATTCAATCATTTTTGAATTTCGATAAGGCTGTCAAAATAAAATATATTTCAGATATATTTCGATGATTAATATTACTATTAAAAACGAATAATACAAAGTTCGGCAACTGATAATATAAAGTGACTCGGGTAAAATGCCCGAGTCCGTTTTTAGCTGTTTGATTTATAAAAATACGCGCATTCAGGCCAAAATCACGCAGCGTCGCCTATCGCCTGCAATAGCAGCGTCATTACGGGCAGGGTAGCCACGCTGAATACGGTGCCGAGAAGAACGAGGTTGGCGGCGTTTTCCTGACCTTCGCCGAGCATTTCGGCAAAGTTGAGGAGTACGCTGGCGACAGGCGCCGCGCAGAGAATGAACATAGAATATTTGACGTACTGTTCGAACGGCAAAAACCATATAAGAAGCATGCCGATGAACGGGAAGATCATCTGTTTTACAAATACTATCGCGTATTGAGACG
The DNA here is from genome assembly GCA_018714045.1 of Candidatus Ornithoclostridium faecavium. Classification (GTDB taxonomy): domain Bacteria; phylum Bacillota; class Clostridia; order Christensenellales; family UBA3700; genus Ornithoclostridium; species Ornithoclostridium faecavium. The sequence goes on along the minus strand of DVNX01000077.1, from coordinate 2,297 downwards.
GGGTGCAGAAAAGCGACTTGGGTTTTACGGTCGCAAGGCGCATACCCATTATCAGCATACACATAGGGGTCGACATTTTGCCCAGAAGAGTAAATATGTCCGCTACTTTTTCAGGCAGTCTCCAGGTCGTGAAGAAAAGCGGCAGGCAGATTATCATCGCTATTGCCGCGGGGTTTACAATCGCTTTCCACGGCTTGATATATTTTTTGTCGCGCGTTATTATCGCGGAGCCGATCGTCCAGCCGAATATGTTCATGCCGAGGAGATAGGAGACTGAAAGTATCGTTACGTTGGGGTTGTCTGGGAAGAGATCCTGAAGAAGAGGTACGCCCATGAACGCGCAGTTTCCGAAGCTGGTCGCGACGGTGTAGACGCGGTATTTTACGTCGTCGTATTTCTTTCTCAGGATAAGGAAAGCAAGTCCCAGCATTATCGCCTGAGCAGCCATCGAGATAAAGAAGAAACCGACGATCTGAATTATCAGTTCTTTTGTATAGACAGGTACGGCATTGACGGAATAAACGGTGAGGCACGGACTGCATACGTACATGAGCACGACCGCGAAAGCGGATATGCTTTCCGGCTTTATCAGTTTAGCCTTTACAGAAATATATCCCGGTACGGCGTAGACCAGCATGGTCGCGACCGCGATCAGCGTTGTGATGAAAAACTCCATAAACTCCTCTTTGCGCCGATATCGCAAGCGGCGCGCGCATATATGCTTGATTGACCAAAGGTATTATATTACCGCGCGCAAAAACAGTCAAATAAAAGTAAGGGGCAAAATATGGATTTTTTGAAAGGGTAGAGAGAATGAGAACATACGGTTTGTCCATAAACTAAAAGGCGAAAAAATGAAATGAAAAAGCCGCCTTCCTTTACGGGAAGGCGGCGGATTTTTTAAACGTCGGCTTTATTTTTTGACAAATGCCGATTTGGGTTGCTTGCAGACGGGGCATCTGAAATCTTCGGGAAGATCTTCAAACGGAGTCTCTCCGTCGTATACGTAGCCGCATACGGAGCATACCCATTTGCCTTTCTCCTGTTTTTCTTCGATATAGGTCGGCGCGTTTTTTGCCGTCTTGCCTTTGACGACGTTATGGTAATACGCATAAGTCATCGGGGGCTTGTTTTCAAGGACGTCAGCGTCGGTAACTTTTCCCAAAAATACCGTGTGCGTGTCTGTTTCAAGCGTTTTTTCCACTTCGCAGACTATATACGCAGCGGCGTTGTCAACTATGGGCATCATGCCTTTTACCGAATAGTCGACCTTATCGAATTTATTCGTATCTCTGCCTGAAGAAAAGCCGAAAGTGCCGATTATGTCGGGTGCGGACTGTTCATGCAGAACGCTTACCGCAAACCTTTTGCTTCTTTCGATACATTTGTGGGTATAGTTGTTTTTGTTCACGCTTACGGCGATAGTGGCGGGTGAGGACGTTATCTGCATAACGCTGTTTACGGTGCAACCCGTAGGTCTGCCGTTATCCCACGTGCTTAAAACATAAACGCCGTAACTTAATGCGCGGAAAGCCGAATTGTTCATATCAATAGTTTTTGCTTCTCAGTTGGAAATATGCCTGCGGATGAGCGCAAACGGGGCATACTTCGGGCGCTTCTTTTCCGACGTGGATATGTCCGCAGTTGTTGCAGATCCATTCGTTTTCGCCGACCTTCTTGAATACTTCGCCTTTTTCGATATTCGCGAGCAGGGCGCGGTATCTTTCTTCGTGTTCCTTTTCGATAGCCGCAACTCCTTCGAAGAGCTTAGCTATTTCTTCAAAGCCTTCTTCGCGCGCTTCTTTTGCGAAAGTAGCGTACATATCCGTCCATTCGTACATTTCGCCCGCAGCAGCGTCAGCGAGGTTTTCAACGGTGGAAGGGATGCCGCCGTGAAGAAGTTTGAACCATATCTTAGCGTGTTCCTTTTCGTTGTTTGCCGTTTCTTCAAACAGGTTCGCTATCTGAACGTACCCGTCTTTTTTTGCCTTTGAAGCGTAGTAAGTGTATTTGTTTCTTGCCTGGGATTCGCCTGCAAAAGCGGTTTCGAGGTTTTTCTCGGTTTTCGTACCTTTGATATTCATAGTTTTATCTCCTTTTTCGATCCCGTTTATTCGGGTCAAAATCATTATAAAATAAGGCAACTCCGTTGTCAATGCTAAATTTTAATATTAACAAAATTTGATATTGATTATCGATATCTGTTTTATATACGCGTTGACAGATACGGAATATACGTGTTATATTTACATTGTATAGCAGATACAACTTTATGATTATAGGGATATAAGAATTTT
>DVNX01000076.1 GCA_018714045.1 Candidatus Ornithoclostridium faecavium | reverse complement strand
TGATTTCAGTATGTGTTCAAAGCCTATGGTGTAAACAAAAAAGCTTAGCTATTTGATACAGACAACTGTACGCGACAGCGACTACTGTTCCCGCCACGCGGGCGCCTCAGGGCTGGTTTGTATTATTCTGGCCTGGTATTGCAAAAACTCAGCCGACGCGTCTCTCTCACGCCCGCCGCGGCACGATCTGCTTAACAAAAGCGCCCTTATCGGGCGCCTTTGCGATCCAAGCACGTTGATTTATCTGTATCTGATTTTGAATACGGCTTTTTTTACTTTTCTGCAAGTAGTCGAATCGTCGCGTATGCTCGGTGCGTGACCTTCCCCCGGCATAAACATGCACCAGTCGCCGGGCTTCATGGTAAGATATGCGAAAGCTCCGCTCCAGATGGCGATATCCTTTTCGGCAGAATACTCTGTTTCCGCAGTCAGTTCCCCGATCGGCACGCCCATAAGCTCTTCACCGTCCAGGATAAGCTGGATATCCGCATAGCGTTCATGCGTTTCCGCCGTAGCGCCCTCTATCGGACGCGGCTCGTAGGTCATCACGTTGACGAATACGTCTTCGCTAAAGTCTGTCCTTCCCAAAGGGGTGTCGGCGTTCATTTCCTTTGCCTTTTTCATGCAAAGCGCGACTTTGTCGTCAAGGTCGTCGTAAAAACAGTCGGAAAGTTTGGAATATATCATTTTTCTCCTTATTCTTCGGGCGCGAAAGTCGCTTCCAGCTTTTCGGTAAAGCGCTGTACGTCGTCCATATTGTCGAATCTGTACGCAACGTATTCGGTTTTTCCGTTCTGTATAGTACAGATGAATTTCTTTTCGTCGTCGTAGTCGTACTGCGGCAGATTGGCGTCTTTAAGTATCGCCATGACGACCGCCTGCTCTCTTTGCAGGAACATTATCTTTGCGTAAGTCACGTTTCCGACGCGGTAGCTGTAAGAACCCTGCAACTGCTCCACTTCTCTTACCACGTTCGCGCAATCGTCAAGCACGGTGATAAGGCTGGGAACGATTTCGCAGAGCGCTTCCGCGACTTTGAGATATCTTTCGCCCCACTCCTCCGTATTGAAACCGCGCAGGTTCCTGACTTTGGAATAAGCTATATCGCTTTCGCCGTTCACGTCGCCTTCGGTAAGCATGAGTCTGGACGGCAGAGCGAACGCGCCCTCGTTTTCGTCCACGATGCCCGCGGCGATAAGCTTGCGGTATGTAAGAAAACCGAAATTGAGCCTTTCTTTATACCACGTTTCGCCGATAAGTTCGGAAAGCACGGGATCGTCGTCGAAAGGCGGACGTTCGAGATACTTGTCTCCCGTAAGTGCGACGAAATAATATCCCGCCGCGTTCGCCAGGGTCTCTCTGCAATAGGTGACAAGTCTGCCTTTGTTGAGTTTTCTCATCTTGTCGCCGCAGGGCGGAAGCTTGACCTCCACGATACGCAGATAATCCTTGGGATTGCACTTCAGCGCCTCTTTGAATCTCCATTTGAGCGCAAGCTGTACGTTGAGGCAACCCGCATCGGCGTAACTCTCTTTCGTCGTGACCGCGTTTTTGTATTCTACTACCTTTGCTTCGGTAAATATCACGTATTTCGCGTCGTCTGTGTACGCGATGACGATAAGGTCGGGACTGCCGAATTCACCTAAGGAAAATTCAACGAGATATTCGCATCTTACCACTTTATCGATAAACGCGGGAGCGTCTCCAGTCCATACTATCTGCTTAAGTATCGCGTTGGGCGCTTTATCAGCGCTGTCGAGAAGTATAGCGTTGACGAGACCTCTTTCGCCGTACAGATATACGTTGTCCATAATTTCCTCCTTTGCAACATTGTTGCTCCGTCCTATACTTTAATTAGACCCCCAAACGCGCGCTTTGTCAATACCGCTTTTCAAAATTTTACAAACTTTTAATATATTACGCGCGCAGAGACATATAAAAAGATCGCCCTTAAAGGCGATCCTTCTGCTTTTATGATCTTGCCGATATCGCAATACATATCGACGATTTTTCATCTCGAATACAATTCGACGCACCTTATCACGGGCACGCTTCTGGACTGTTTTATAACGACTCTCACCACGTCGCAAACGGGCGCGTTTTCAAACATAAGTATCCTGCGGTTTCCGATGACCGTGCTGTCTCCGATAAGCTTCCATTTTCCGTCTGCGCGCACCCATACCTCAAACTCTTCAACTCTTTGCGAAGACCTCAGATCTTCTCTGATATCGAATCTGTAAAGAGATGTAGGCTCTTTGAGATAGAAATCGAGTATGTATTCGTTCGACGCAAAGGTGTAGCCGTCCCTTTCTGTATTCAAAAGGTTGACAAGTTCGCTCTTTTCCGTCATGCCGTCGCAATCGCCCGCTTCGACTTTTGATACCTCTATCTTGTTTTTCGTCGTTGCCGCTATCGCGTCGCCGAACTTCTTCAGCACTTTAACGTCTTTTTCCGCGATAAGGCCGTCCTTGTTCGGAGGTACGTTAAGAAGAAGACTGCTGTTGCCGCCTACCGACGTGAAATATATCTGCAAAAGCTGATCGAGACTCTTCGGATTCTGATTCCAATGATAGAACCAGCCTTTTCTTATGCTGACGTCCACCTCCGCGGGATAGAAAGCGAGATCCTTGTAATTTGCGAGAAGCTCTCTGCTTCCTCTGTCTTCCGCTTCAGCGCTGACGGTCTGAAGCTCGTCCGCGCCGTCCTCGCTGGTCTGGAAATGTTCGGACGCAGCGTTTGACATGCTGACAACGCTCCATTCGCTTTCGCGCGCTATACCTGCCTCGTTTCCGACCCACCTGACGTCCGTGCCCTGTATCGCGATGACGCAACCGGGCTGAAGGTCGTTGACAAGCTGCTCATAGCCTTCCATATCGTACTCGAAATCGGGATCGAGTTCCGCGTCCTCGCCGCGCGCGCCGTCCATCCATACGCAGAATATCTCGCCGTAGTCGCCGCAGAGAAGTTCTCTCAGCTGCGCTTTGTAAAAATCGTTATATTCGTTCGTACCGTAACACTCCGCATTCATATCCCACGGCGAAAGGTATATGCCGAACTTGAGCCCGTATTTTTTACAGCTTTCGGACAATTCTTTTACGATATCGCCCTTTCCGTCTTTATAAGGACTGTTCTTGATACTGTGTTCAGTCGTCTTGGTCTGCCACAGACAGAAGCCGTCGTGATGTTTTGCGGTAAAAATTATGCCCTTGCTTCCGGAAGCCTTTATAGCCTCGCACCACTGATCCGTATCCAGGTTCTTTGGATTGAACTTTGAAGGAGATTCCTTACCCGTTCCCCATTCTTTGCCCGTCATCGTATTCATTCCGAAATGGATGAAATTGTAATACTCGAGTTCGAGATAATCCAGCTGTTTTTCGCTGGGAAGAACGCTGATAAGTCTGTCTACTTCTTCGCTCTCCTTGTCGTAGCCGTTGTTGTAATTTCCGCAACCCTGCAAAAATTCCTCTCCCTCGGCATAACTCTTTTTGGGGACTTCGTAGTAATTGTATTTTTCTTTACAACCGACAAATGAAAAGATACTGCACATGATCAACCCCGCTATTGTGATAAATGATAATAATTTTTTCATAACTCTCCTTTTCTATACTGCAAAAACAGTGATTTGCCTATATTGTTTCGGCGTATCCGTAAAAAGGTACCGCCGTATCTGTTTTCAGTCTGAGACTGTTGCAGTCTTTTCTCGCCCCGCATTTCCGTACCTTGCATCAATACTGGCGTCCAGCCCATCAAAGCTATCGTTATAAGACAAGGTATAGGCATCCAGATAAGATAAGGTCTGAATTTACCATACTTGGTATTCGTGTTGTCCACCAGATAACTGATAAGCGGAGAACGCGGGATCGTGATAACGCTGGTGACTATACCCACCCACATTATCATATCGTTGCTTAAATTGAGAGCAGCGGCAACGTACATGCCGTAAGAAAGCGTAAGGAAGGTCTGCACCATGCTCGCCGCATTTATACCTATGCCGCCTATGCAATACGCAGCTGCTTCTTTGAACGAAAGATAGCGGTTTTTCGGAGCCTTGCTCCAATAAGTCTTAACGTATCTGCACTCAGAATTTATCTTTCCTCCCAACGCGCCGATACTCTGTTTCAAATTGCTCATAAATTCTCCCCGTAGCGGATGCCCTCACAATCATTTTAATATATAGCGACAAGCAAGTCAACCTTAAAAATCAATCGGATATTACAAATAATCGCCGTCATTCGGCTTACCAGTCCAGCTTCGGTATGTTTTCCCGTTTTTTTCAATAAACTTTAAAAAACTGTTTACTTTTTTCTTTAATTGTGATATATTCAATCGTGCTTGGGGATATAGCTCAGTTGGTAGAGCGCTTG
>DVNX01000075.1 GCA_018714045.1 Candidatus Ornithoclostridium faecavium | reverse complement strand
GACAGGCAAAGTTGTTACGCCTGTATTCACACGTAAATTGCCGAAGGAAAGAATAAAACACACAAACGACAGTGCTTTTGAACCGGAAAATTTGAGTTCAGACAAGACGATGCGCAAGGGTAATACTCTTGCGGTATTACCCTTGCGCATTAACGAAGTATCAACACTGCCCAACTAATTTACTGCGAAGCATAATTTGCCGAAGGGAACTGAGTAGAGCGAGACTGCGGACGAACGGATTTGCGGCTGAACGCGAAAAGATTACGGGGTAATACTCTTGCGGTATTACCCCGTGAGCTTGACAAAGTGCAGGCGTAAAGGCGTCGCCCACAGTCCGCGAAACTCATTCTCTTCGGCAGAAAAACAAAAAAAACAGGTCGGGGGTTTCCCGACCTGCCTTTTAGAAGGGGGTAGGCTATTTATTTTTTAATAGCCTTGAGTAAAGCAAATAAACCTTTAAAGAACTTGCCGTTCATCATTATGACCATGCCGTCAACCATCTTCATGTTGAACATTCCCTGCGAGCTGAACGCAAGCGACCTGAGCGGAGAGGTTTTCATTACCTCGTATATCATCAGGAAATTGGGATCGTACTTATCTACGCCCATCGACATGCGTATCATCGGCTTAGCGAAATTCAACAAAAATCTTGCCAGTCCGCTGGTGTGCGACATATCTTCAAAACTGTCGTCCGCGGTAAACGACCCTTTAACGCATTCATGCGTAACGTGAGTGGTCTTACCGTTTTTGAAAAGAGACGCGAAATCTTCGTCGGATACAGGCTTTTTGACGTCAGGCGAGAAATACCAACCTTTGTCTGAAGCGTCCGCTTTCGCTTCTGCTCTGCCATTGACCTTTACCGTCGTCCTGCATATAAGCTCTCTTACGTTACCGCCTACGGCTATCTCGTAATCACCGCTTTCGACGATCCAGTCCTTTTCATTAACATCATAAAACGCGAACGCTCTTTTGTCAAGTATAAACGTAACCGTTGCAGAACTTTTCGCAGCAATTTTTACTTTGTCGAAAGCTCTCAGTTGTACTTTGGGCATATACACGGTCTTGCCGTCATGGATCACGTAAAGTTGAACGATCTCCTTGCCGTCTCTCTCTCCCGTATTGTCGACGGTAACTGTGACTTTGAGCGTATCGTCTTCAGACATTTCCTTTTTGTCGACGACAAGGTCGCGGTAAGCGTAATTGGTATAAGACAATCCGTAACCGAACGGGAAAAGCACGGGCGCGTCGACGCTCTCGAAATATCTGTAACCCACGTAAAGCCCTTCGCGGTATTCCACGTTGTATCTGTCTCCCGGGAAATATGCGCTTGCGGGCACGTGAGAAAGCTTAATGGGATATGTTTCTGCAAGCTTTCCGCACGGGTTTACTTTGCCGTAAAGCACGTCGACCGTAGCGCCGCCGCTGTTCTGTCCCGCAAGTCCGGTAAGAAGGACTGCCTTTACGTCGTTTATCCACGGCATCGTCACGACCGAACCGGTAGAAAGCACGACAACGACGTTTTTATTGACCTTTGCGATCTCAGAAATAAGCGCGTTGTGCGATGCGGGCATATCCATATCTTTACGGTCGAAACCTTCCGCCTCATACTCTCCGGGTAGTCCCGTGAATATTACGACCTTGTCAAAATCCTTAGCACGCGCGACCGCTTTTTCTATAAGCTTAGCGCAGTCTTTATGAGTCTTTTTATAATAACCTTCCTCGAACCCGAAAGAAACTCCTTCTTCGGCAAGAGCCTCGAGCGCAGAAGTCACCTTGTGACAATTTATAAATGAGCTTCCCGCTCCCTGAAATCTCGGGTTTTTAGCCATATCTCCGACGACGAGTATCTTGTCCTTTTTACCGAGAGGAAGTATCTTGTTCTTGTTTTTAAGCAGCACGCAACATTCGGCAGCCGCCTTACGCGCAAATTCATCGTGCTCTTTTATATCGTACGTTGCGCCCTTTTTGCGCTTTCCGTAAAGATCGAAAACTATATCGAGGATCCTGTCTACTCTTTCGTCGAGAACTTTTTCATCGAGAGTGCCGACCTTTACAGCCTCAACGATGAGTTCGTCGTTCATACCGCCGCTGGACGGCATTTCCACGTGCATGCCCGCCTTCACGCCTTCGACCCTGTGGTTGACTGCACCCCAGTCGCTGATGACGATCCCTTTATAATTCCATTCTTTATCGAGAATGTCATCGAGTATATGTACGTTTTCGCTCGCCGACTGACCGTTTATAAGGTTGTAAGAAGCCATCACCGTTGCTGGCGAACTCTTCTTCACGACCGTTTCGAACGCGGGAAGATATATCTCTCTCATCGTACGTTCGTCCACGACCGCATTGACGGACATTCTGTAAGTTTCCTGATTGTTTACCGCGAAATGTTTGACCGACGTGCCCACGCCCTGTGACTGTACGCCGTCAACGAACGCCGCGCCCAGCTCTCCGCTGAGAAGCGGGTCTTCTGAAAAATATTCGAAATTTCTGCCGCAAAGCGGTGAACGTTTGATATTGACCCCGGGACCGAGAACGACCTGAACGTCCTCTTTCTGAGCCTCTTCGCCTATGCGCTTGCCTATTTCCTTGAGAAGCTCCCTGTCCCAGGAACAAGCTGACGCGCACGCGAGCGGAAAACACGTAGAATCTACAGAAACGTTCATCTTCGTGCTTACGCCGTTATTTTTCTGAGTTCTGAGTCCGTGAGGACCGTCTGACACCATTATCGAAGGTATGCCGAGTCTCTCGACACCCTTAAAATGCCACATATCCTTTCCGGAACAAAGGGACGCTTTTTCTTCAAGCGTCATTTTGCCAATTATATCTGCGTATTTCATCTATCTCTCCCTCTCGGCTTCCAACCGCGCGCCTTACGGCGCAGAATTACCTCATCAACGCAGTTATTCGCAAAAAAAAGATTTTTGCAAAATCAACTGACAAATATTGTCATATTTAATCCTCTAATATGTAATTACAAAAGGACGACAAGTCCGACGGAGGATACATATATGACTTTCACGACTTACGATGTTATAAACAAAAACTTTGCCGCTTCAAACGGACGCCATGGCGGTTGCAGTCTCAGCAATGCCGACAAGCTGTTTGCCAGGTCTGTCGCAAAAAGGCAGCTTCTTATCGTCAAGGACCTTATGGCACTGGACAAAGCATATCCCGGGATTATCGATAAAGACGTTATCGGAGGACTTTACGCATTGTATACGCTGCTCGAAGACAACGTAAACTCAGTCACGTCACGCTAAGACGTGCCCCAGAAGCTCGTCTGTAGATACGCCGAGAAAAGCTGCTATCTTGCATAAACAGAGCAAGGACGGCTCGCTCTCCCCTTTTTCGTAATGAGATACGGTGCGCTGCGATACGCCGATCTCTTTTGCGAGTCTTTGTTGCGAAATATTTTTCACCTTACGCAACCTCTTCAGATTTTTGCCAAATTCCATGATGGTTTACTCCGCACCTCAGTGCTCCCTTCCTCAACGTAATGCGTATTTTAATTCATATAAATACGCTATAGTAATTATAGCACAGGTTTTTTGACTATATCAATGGTATTTGTGAAAATTTTTACAAATTTTATCCCTATTTTATACATATAACTTACCCAATATATCTCATCTTTGAAAAAAATCCTCTCTTTTCAGTCGCGCAACCAACGATAATTATGTTGCCCGACAGCCGCATATAACGCGCACGCAGACGAGCTTAATATAACAAGACAAGGATTTTTCGGTGCAGTTCCATATCCGCTTTTTCCATAATTTGAATTGAATATCCGCCAATTACCGTTCTTTGCCGCCAATACGAAGCTGAAAAAACGGCTCGACAATACCCTTGAACAAAGTGAAGTTAAAACAAGGCTTTAAAACCGCTTTTTCGATCAAAATCGCCGTTTTAACGTTTTGTTTCCGATTTTAAACATTTACTTGAATTAATTTTTACGCAATTTATCCGAAAATCGACGCTTTAAACGGTATTTTAACGAAAGATCGCTGCGGATGAATAATTATACCGTGATATTCTTAATTTTATTCATATAAAACAAGCCGACGGATAAAAATTCCGTCGGCTTCTCATGCGTATTTTGCGCTTTTATGACCCTTATTTATTTTCTGAAACTGAATCCTTCCTTTTCCCATCTGTTGACCTGAGAGCAGATGATCCCTATGAATTCGTCGTTGTTTTTCGTTTTTACTATATAGTCGAGAAGCTTTTCCGTCGCCTCCTGACTGTCCATAGAGCTTATCATCTTTCTCATCGCAAACACGCCTTCCAGTTCTTTCTGAGTGAGCAGCAGGTCTTCTCTTCTCGTACTCGATCTGTTGAGGTCTATAGCGGGGAATACCCTTCTTTCGCTCATCTTGCGGTCAAGGTGTATTTCCATATTGCCCGTACCCTTGAACTCTTCGTAAATAACGTCGTCCATACGGCTTCCCGTATCTATGAGCGCAGTAGCGATTATCGTAAGAGAGCCTCCGTTTTCGATATTTCTCGCGCTGCCGAAAAATCTCTTGGGGCTGTGCAGCGCGCCCGGATCTATACCGCCCGAAAGCGTCCTTCCTGTCGGCGGGATAGTCAGGTTGTAAGCTCTCGCAAGTCTGGTCAGCGAGTCCATGATTATGACGACGTCCTTGCCAAGCTCTACGTTGCGCTTAGCCCTTTCGATCAGAAGCTCAGCGCTCTTGCAATGGTGTTCGGGGGTCTCGTCGAAAGTGGAATAAATTACCTCTCCGTTTATGCTTCTCTGCATATCGGTGACTTCTTCAGGTCTTTCGTCTACGAGAAGGACGAACAGCATTACATCAGGGTAGTTTATCGAGATGCTGTTGGCTATCTTTTTAAGGAGCGTCGTCTTTCCGGCTTTCGGCGGAGAAACGATCATAGCTCTCTGACCTTTTCCGATAGGAGCTATAAGGTCGATGCATCTTATAGCGAAATCGCTCTTTCCCGTCTTTAATTCGAGTCTCAACCTTTCGTCGGGATAGATAGGAACGAGGTTGTCGAAATTGGGACGGTTGCGCAGGTTCTCAGGCTTGTTTCCGTTGACCTCGTCGACCGCCACAAGCGCAGGTGGCTTGTTTTCGGCATTGCGACGCGCTCTGCCTATGACTTTATCTCCTGCCCTGAGTCCCAACGTTTTGATGAGTTTTGCCGAAACGTAAGTATCCTTGTTCCCGTATTCGCAGTTTTCAGCCCTGAGGAAGCCGTAACCGTCGGCATGGATATCGAGGACGCCGTGCTTTTCTTCTAACTCCTCGGCAGCCTCCTCCTGCGGCTGGGTTACCTGAACGTTTTCGCGTTCGACGTTCTTTTTAACCGTTTTGTTATTCTGGTTTTCTTCAGGAGATGCTGGCGTTGTTTCGCTCTTTACGCCATCCTGACCGAGTTCTCTCGGCTTGTTTACGGGACGACGTCCGCGCGTGCTTCTGGTGGGCTGAATCTCCCCCTCTGCTATACCGCGGTACTGCGCGATTATCTCCTCTTTCTTTTTCGAAGTCGGGGAACTTACGCCTATTTCCCTGGCGACTTCTCTCAATTGGAATACTGTCATTTTGTTCAGTTCTTCCTCTGTGTAAAACTTTTTATCGCTCATATTTTTTCTCCTGAATAATATGTACTCCTGAAAACGCGTGTTTATTAGTCTTTCGACAATTTGTTCAAAAAAACGCGATTTTTAATCGTTTGTAAAAATAAATAAGGTCTGAATAAAAGATCTGAAAAATAAAATCTTTTTTAATTTTTACCGGTACGCGCAAAGATATGCGCGTACCGTGATAAAAATCAGAATTTTTCGTCCGAAAACACGAATACTTTAGTGCAGTCGCTGTCGAAATAATCGCGGTGCACCTCTATCGTATCGCCTTCTACGCGTACGATCTGCTCTTCATCGAAAAGTTCGAGAAATCTGTCGACTTTATCGACGTCGATCCTGCAGGAAGGCGTCTCGTAATGCATCGGGATGACTATATCGGGCATCAGGAAATCCACGTACTCTTTCGCCTGTTCGGCATTGATGGTATAGTTCCCTCCGACAGGTAACATAAGCACGTTTACGGTACCGATGGAATCGCCCAGTCTGACCGTGCATTCTTCCCCGACGTCGCCCAGATGGCAGAGGTCTACGCCGTCCATCCTGTATTTGAAGATAAGGTTTTCCCCTCTTCTCTTTCCGCCGTCGGCGTCGTGATAGCTCAGAAGCGATGATACGTCCACGCCTTTGATCTCCCAGAAACCGAGAGTATCTATGATCTGAACGTCCTTGTTGAGCTTTTTAAGACAATCGTGATCGTCGTGGTGGTGGCTTATCGTCACTGCGTCGGCGTTGACGTTCTGCATTTCGTAACCGACCAGCTTTTCGCTGTAAGGATCGGTGACGACTACTGTCCCCGTCGACTCTTCCAGCTTAAACGACGAATGTCCCAGCCATGTAATTTTCATAATTTATTCCTCTATATCCAAAGCTATCTGCTCAGGTTTATTAGCGTTGAATTTTGCGATAAGCTCATGTATCTTGTCGTGCGGATCGAGTAGCTCGCTGAGCGATTTGTTCTGGTCGCACGCGGAGATGATATACGCAAGGAACTTGGACATATCCGCCTGAATGAACCACTTTCTTTCAAGCAGCTCTTTGGGAGCGTAAGTAAGGTTGGTGCTGATAACTGCGGTGAACAGTCCCTGTTCGTATGCGTCGTCGAACTTCTTGAGTCCTTCGGTAAACAGCGCGTAGGTAGCGGACAGGAATATCTTGCCGCAGCCTCTCTCCTTGAGTTCGTTGCACAGCTTAAGCATTGAATCGCCCGTTGCGATGATATCGTCCGCGACGAAGATATCCTTATTGCGTACGTCGTTGCCGATATATTCGTGCGCGACGATCGGGTTTCTTCCGTTGACGACGTTAGCGTAGTCTCTTCTCTTATAGAACATACCCAGGTCGGTGCCGAGAACCGAAGCGTAATAAATGTTTCTGCTCATAGCGCCTTCGTCGGGGCTGACGATCATAAATCTTTCTCTCGTCATATCGAGGTCGGTGTAAGAACGGAGCATCGCCTTGAGTATCTGATAGGTCGGCAGGAAATTGTCGAAGCCCATGAGAGGAACGGCGTTCTGAACGCGGGGATCGTGAGCGTCGAAAGTGATTATTTCGCTTACGCCCATATCGGTAAGCTCCTGAAGCATCTGCGCGCAGTCGAGAGATTCTCTCGCATTGCGGCGGTGCTGTCTGCCGCCGTAAAGGCTGGGCATGACGACCGTGATCGACTTAGCCTTTCCTCCGCACGCCGCGATGACTCTCTTGAGGTCGCAGTAGTGGTCGTCGGGCGACATATTGTTTTCGAAACCGAACATGTTATAAGTTATCGAATAATTGCCCACGTCGCAGAGGATGTAGAGATCCTTGCCTCTTATCGTCTCCATGACGAGACCCTTGCCGTCGCCCGTAGTGAATCTGGGGCAGACGTTCTTTATAAGGAAGGTGTCGCGGTGGAATTTCTTGCCCTGCGCCTTAGCCTCCTGATTGTACCAGTTGACGAGGTAATAATCCACCTTGTCGCCCAGCTCTTTTGCGCCCGCGAGAGCGATAAGAGCCATGTTGGAAGTGTCTTTGTCGAAATTGAATATAGACTCAAAAAACGGTCTCATTCTTGCCTCCGTATTTATAAATATTGTCTTTTGATTTCACGGTATAAACGCCTGCCGCGTCCGCCTGAAGGGAACGCCAAGAAGCGAAAAAAATATTTTGAAGTCGGTCGTCAGGTAAGTGATCCATAACTCCTCTCAGAAAGAATATAATCGCGACGAACCGTCTGCGGTTACATAACTATATTATCATCTAATGGTTTTTATTTCAACTAAAAGCGGACTGAATTTGCAATAATTTTCGTCAATATTTTATTTCGCGCGCAAAAGTCTTTAAAAACCGAGACTTGCGAACACCTCGCCTATCGGTTCGTCGAACTCAAGAGTCGTGCTCCTCGCAGACAGAGCCGACTTGTTTATCAGCACGAGATTTTTACCCCTGAAAGCGTACACCAGCCCTGCCGCGGGATATACGTTGAGCGACGTTCCGCCGACGATGAGCGTATCCGCTCCTCTTACGTAACGTTCCGCTTTTTCGAAAGTCTCTTCGGGCAGCGGCTCCCCGTACAGCACGACGTCGGGTTTTATCATGCCGCCGCATACGCAACGCGGCACGCCGACGCTTTCCGCGATATAGCGCGCGTCGTACTTTTTGCCGCACTCGGTGCAGGTGTTACGGTGTATGCTGCCGTGAAGTTCGAGAACTCTTTTGCTGCCCGCAGCCTGATGCAGACCGTCTATGTTCTGCGTTACGACGGCGTTTAAAAGCCCCTTTTCTTCAAGCCTTGCCAGCGCGATATGAGCCGCGTTGGGTTTTGCAGAAAGAGGCATCATGAATTTTTTATAAAAGTCGTAAAATACGTCGGTATGAGACCAAAAAAAGGAATGAGACAATACCTGTTCGGGTGGATAGTCGTACTTTTTCGCGAAAATGCCGCCCGAAGAACGGAAATCGGGCACGCCGCTTTCGGTCGACACTCCCGCGCCGCCGAAAAACACCGCGTTTCCTTCAGAAAGTATTTCAGAAAGTCTTTTTACTCTTTCGTCGAAATTTTTCATAGGCTTATTTAGTCAGAACGTACGTAGTTACGCTCTGCGCGGGCAAAGACACCTTTCCCGTCCACGCCGTTTCCTTCTCGTCCCAGCCCGTCTGAGCTTCAGAAGTAGTACGAACTTCTACAGCCTTCGTATAATCGGAAAGTCCGCCGACGGTCACGTTTTTGGAGCTCTTCGAATTGTTTATAATCACGACGACCACCGTGCCGTCCGCTCTCTTGTAAGCGCTGTAATCCAGTCCCGCCCAACCTGTAAGATCTGAGCAGGTCGCGCCGACGCGCACGTCGCCTTTTTCTATATAACGCGAAAACTGCCCCATTACGTAATATCTTTTAAGTACCGAAAGCTTCTGCGTTCCGTCATCGAGTACGTCCCAGTATACCAACCCGTCGTTGTAATCGCACGGTGAGACAGCGAGCCACCAGCTCCAGTCAGTAGCGCTCAGCATCGTAAGATCGCGGCTGATGACGTTTCCGAGAAGGAGTCCGCTTTCTATCGTATCGAATCTGCCGCCTTCCATCTCGCAGTATTCGGTGATCGAAATGCCGAGCCCAGGATAATTCTTATCGATATAATCCTGATATTTTTGTCTGTGCGTCTTGCTGTCGTCCGCGCCGTAAGAATGAGCGGATACAGACTCTATCCGATCGAAATAGTCGTACTTGCTCATCGCTTCGAGATATTCTTTGATATCCTTGCGGTCTATATAGAATTTGTAATTGCCGCTTTCGAGAACGTCGCATTCGTAAGAGGTTCCGTTCGCGGTATTGAAAGCTTCCAGCTTATCGAAGAATACGTCGTAGAACGCCGCGAGAGGTTCGGGATCGAAATGACAGCCTTCCTGAGAAGATCCGTCTCCGCCCCAGTCCCACTGAGGTTCGTTTACCGGGCTTATGACGACCTCGGGCATGTTTTCAAGACCCGAAAAGTGATTTTCTACCAGATTGTCGACGATTATAAGAAGATAATCGCAGTACGCCCCGTAAAACTCTTCTTTAAGGTTGTTCTGCTGCACTTCGGCGCCCGTACAGGTGCCGGAATAAGTCATAAGGTAATGAGGCGAATTTGCGAAAAACACTATCCTGTCGATATTACCTGTAGCAAGCGCCATGTCGAGCATTTCGAGAGCGCCCGCATCGCGGGTAAAATCGTAATTACTTTCATCGGCAAACGCCGCGAACAGTTCTTCGTCCGAAGCGTCAAGATAATTTTCAGCCATAAAGAAGCTCTCCGCGCGCCTGTCGGGATCGAACCAGTCGTTGCAATACGGTACGACGTTATCGAGATTGGAGTCCGCAGAGCCTCCGCCTATATTGAACCTGGCGATATTCAGTCTGAGACCGCTGTCTCCGTACAACATTTCAACAGACCGCTCCTTGACTTCGTCCGTGCCTTCCTCTCCCATTCTCTGGAAAGTCCACGCCATAGAAGCGCCGAAGCCCTGTACCGTCTGCTTTTCGTCAGCAAGATCGACTGTAATACGCAGATTGGAATATGCCGCGATGCTGTAAATGCTCAGACATATCGCTGTTATCATGAACAGCACCAACAGGGTAAGACTCGTCTTTTTCGCTATAGTCCTGCCGTTGTTCTTAAAAAAAGTTGCTATTTCTTCTTTCGATATTTTGATCTTTTTCAAAACTTTTCCCTCTTGTTTCTCAATTTTCTTTATTATAACAAACGCGCGCCCCGATCGCAACAAATACATAAAAAAAGCGGCTCAAAAGGCAAACTTTGTCGTTTTATGCCGCTTTTGAGCCGTATTATCCATAAATTATCGGATACCAGACCAGAATAATACGAACAAGGTTCAAAGCGGTAAATTTACGTAGCTACTGCGTTAAATGCCTTGTCCCCGTGTGACGGGGAGCATTAGTCGGCTGTCGCGTATCGTTACTGTTTACGCTTAGCGAGCCTATACGGCAGTCGCTCCGCGACCAGGGAGCATTGATCGGCTGTCGCCCGCGTGGCGGGAGCATTAGTCGGGTGTCG
>DVNX01000074.1 GCA_018714045.1 Candidatus Ornithoclostridium faecavium | reverse complement strand
CCGTCACACGGGGACAAGGCATTTAACGCAGTAGCTACGTAAATTTGCCGCTTTAAACCTTGTTCGTATTATTCTGGTCTGGTATAGAAAACTTTACAAAAGTTTTCTCGTCCCGCCCGTCCCGACTCAGTGCTTCCTGATGCGTTTTCACGTTTACCTTCCGACACATCCGTCAATCATAAATATATGATATATAAGATATTGATAAACAGTCTCGTAGCTTTCGTTTCTTTGTTTTTCATAGCAAAAATACTCGGTAAAAAACAGATAGCGGAGCTTACGTTCTGCGACTACGTAGTGGGTATTTCGTTGGGCTCCATCTCTGCGGAGTGGGCTATAGACGACGGCGACAAGCCCTGGTACGTCTACGCTATAGCAATACTCGCATTTTTCGTATTCAGCCTGATAATAGACTTTACAGAACGCAAAAATCCGTTTTTTAAAAAGCTTTTCAAGGGATCTCCGATAGTTCTTATAAGTGACGGCGAAATTGATTACGTGAACCTGAAAAAGAGCAAGCTCGACGTCAACGCCTTGCTCGGTATGTGCCGCGTGGCGGGGTATTTCGATCTGAACGAAATAGCTTACGCCGTATTCGAAACCAGCGGAGAGCTAAGCATACTTCCCCGCTCAGACTGCCGACCCGCTACGACGGGAGATATGAACGTAAAGACTGAAAAAGCGCGTCTCATTCTCCCCTTCGTCATCGACGGCATGATTTTCGACGACGCATTGAAACGCGCGGACAAATCCAGAGAATGGCTTTTGGAAAATCTCGGCGATACAGACGTAAAACGCGTTCTTCTTGCCTGTTACGACCCGCTTAAAGACGACTTATCGGTAAAAATAAAAAACACGGAAAAGTTCGCCGACATAGCCAAATAAATCGGCTATTGACAACGCTTAAACATTGATATATCATTAAATTATGGTATTTTTTTATATGATAGGCGCGCTGTGCGTAGCAAGCTCCGTCGCAAAAGCTTATTTCGATACCAAAAAGGCGGTGAAACCTGAATTCGTCGCTAAGCTTCTTGCAAGCGTAAGCTTTATGTTCTGCGCCGTTTACGCGATATACAACAATCCTCAATCTGTCGAATACGGCATATTCATACTGTGCGCGCTGATATTCGGCACGATAGGAGATATACTCTTATGCCTGGACGGATTTTTCCCCGATAACGAAAGCTACCACAAATTCTTCAACACGGTAGGCACCGCGATATTCTTTATCGGACACGTAATGTATATGACTCTTCTTTTCGTATACGCGCCGATAAGCAATACTCCTTTCCTTCTCCTCGCGTTGCCCGTCCTGCCTCTCGTTATGCTTGCGTTGATACTCACGAACAAGATAACTCTTCCTAAAATAAAAAGCTATCTCATGGTAGTATATTTCGCTGTCGCTGGCGGCGTTATAATAGGCGCAGTCAGCTTTCTGCTGAACTCACGCGGCGCGACGGTCGGCTGGTTAGTTCTGGCGGCTTCTGTACTGTTCGCTTTTTCAGATATTTTTCTCGGGCTTTTCCATTACTGCCCGTCGCTTAAAATAAGCGAAAAAGTCGCGCCGTACATAGTCATGCCGACTTACTGCATAGCGCAGGTGCTGTACGCTCTTTCGATATATTACATTGCGTACTGAACGGATAAATAATCAATTTTATCTGTGTCTTTTTTACATTAACGGCTATGAAACCGTTAAACAGCCGATGCTCCTTTATTACGCTATAAGCGTTCGGTACTCGACTTGATGCAACAAAGCCGATATATGTTATTTATATCTGAAATAAAAGACAAATAAAAGTTCCGCAAAAACGGAACTTTTTTCGAATTTTATTTTATCTCACTGCCAAGCGCTGTCTCAGGCTTTCAGGTAATATCCTTAAGAAATCACGCCTTTATTTGCGCGCTTCAGTATTGATATTTTATGCGTTTTCGTTTGCGCTTTCTTCAGTCGCTTCCGCAGCTTTTTTGCGTTCCGCGAGTTCTGCCTTTATCTTGTCGAAGCGCTCCCTGCCCATATTCGCGCGGTAAGCGAATATCACGGACACGAGGAATATCACGCTGGGAACGACGGCAAGGACGACCCTTATCGCGACGAGCGCGGAATGAGGCTGATCTATCACAGTGTTGTCCGTGCTCTCAATATATCCGAAAAGCTCCAGGACGAGGGATACGACCGCGACCGCTGTGCCCGAAGCGAGCTTATACATAAACTGCGTTATACCGTAAAAAGCCCCTTCTCTTCTGACCCCGTTGACATATTCGTCGACTTCTACGACGTCGGGAAGGCTGGCGTAAGGCAGTATCTGTATAGCCGACATTCCCAGTCCCGCGAGAACGCACATCACGACCGTGCTCCATACCACGTTTTCGGGCACGAAAAGCGCAAGCGAAAGCGACAGGGTCATATATACGCAGGCAACCGCATAGACCTTGTGCTTGCTGAATTTTTCGCTCGCCTTTACCCAGATAAAGGACGAAAGGATAGCACATATAAGCGGGGTCGCAATGAATACCATGCTCATAGTGCCTCCGCCGAAGCCCATCGTGTCGTTGATAAAGAACATGAACACGCTCATTATTATATCGAAGCCGACCATGCTGAGAAGGTACGTTCCTATCACGTTGCGGAACTCTTTGAGCTTGAAAAGTTCTTTCAGAGTGACGAAAAATCCCTGCGTGTTTTCCTTAGAAGTATCCTCTCTTTCCTTCACCGTCAGAGAGCATATAAAGAATATCACGGAAGAGAGAACGCCGAATATTACTGAAGCGACCGCGTAAGCCTTGCTGAGAGAACCGAGTGCACCGTAAAGTATGCTTTCCGTGCCGTCCGCAAGAAGAGCGAACACCGCGGCGCCGAGGAGCATGCCGACGTTAGCCATCGCGATCCTTATGCCGCTAATCGAGGTGCGCTCGTCGTAGTCGTCCGTCATATTCGCGGTCAGCGCGTTGTAAGGGATATAAACCACCGTCCAGACCGTGTTGTACAGCATATAGACGAGGGTGTAATAAATCATTTTCGCGATCTGCGCGTTTTCGCCGAACGGCGCAAGCCACAACAATATGAAACTCAGCCCGTAAGGTATAGCGCCGAACAGCATATATACTCTTCTCTTGCCCCACTTGCCGAACTTGGTCTTGTCGACAATCCTTCCCATCAGGTAGTCGGTTATAGCGTCCCACGCCCTGGCAATTATGAACACGACGGAAGCGAGACCCGCTTTAAGACCGCCGACGTTCACGAAAAAATAGAGCAGATAAAAAGATATGGCGGCGAACAATATGTTCACCGACATATCGCCGCTGCCATAAGCAATTTTCTGCCCCAAAGATATCTTACCTTTGCGCGCTTCTTCCATAGATATTTCCCCTTATCCTTTTATTTATCTGTATTTCGCCATTTCCTCTTCTATAACGGATCTTACTTTTGCAACGCAATCCTTGACGGCTACTCTTTCAGCCTTCTTAGTCGCGCGCATGCAGATCTCGACTTCTCCGTCTGCGAGAGTCTTGGGCGAAATTACCATTCTTATCGGCATACCCATAAGGTCGGCGTCCGCGAATTTAACGCCCGCGCCGCAGTTTCTGTCGTCGAAGAGAACCTCTACGCCCGCGTCGGTGAGCTGTTTATAAATATCGTCCGCCTGTTTTGCTATCTTCTCGTCGTCGTAGCGCAACGCGCATACGTGCACCTGCCACGGAGCGACGGACATAGGAAGAATGAGACCGTTTTCGTCGTTGGACTCTTCCGCGATAGAAGCTATCGCTCTGCCGACGCCTATTCCGTAACAGCCCATTATCGGGTTGAACGCCTGACCGTCCTTGCCGTGTACGGTCATGCCCATAGCCTTGGTGTATTTAGTGCCCAGCTGGAAGATATTGCCTATCTCTATGCCGTTCTCGACCCTGAGATCGCCGCCGCATATCGGGCATTTCTGCCCCGCTTTGACTTTGGATATATCGCAATACTTAACATTCTTGAAATCGCGGTCGGGGCTTACGCCTGTATAGTGATATTCGGGCTTGTTCGCACCGCATACCATATCGTTCGTGCCCTCTATCGACTTATCGTACACGACCGTAAGCTTATCCGAAAGACCTATCGCGCCGATATTGCCGCAGACGATATCCTCGCTTATTCCGCCGTCGTAAGCGACTACGTTTTTGCCGAGAGCCTTTTTGAGCTTCGCTTCGTTGACTTCGAGGTCGCCTCTTACGAACGCGACGACCAGCTCGTTCTGCTCTCCCTTGACAGCGTAAACGACCGCCTTTATCGTCTTGTATTCGGGTATGTTAAGACGTTTGCAGACCTCTTCTATCGTCTTGTCCTCGCCCGTATAGACCTCTTTGAGCTGCGCGGGAGCGTCGTCGTGCTTGTCCAGCACAGAGGTAGCGACTTCCATATTTGCGCGGTAATCGCATTTATTGCAGAATACGATGCTGTCTTCGCCCGCTTCTGTTATCAGCATGAATTCGTGAGCGATACTGCCGCCCATCATGCCTGTATCCGACTTTACGTCCACGAAATTCTTAAGACCTATCCTTCTGAAAATGCGGTAATACGCGTCGAACATTCTGTAATAGTATTCTTCAAGCTCTTTCACGTCGTTATGGAAAGAGTACGCGTCTTTCATCGTGAATTCTCTGACCCTTATAAGTCCGCCGCGGGCGCGCGCCTCATCGCGGTACTTTGTCTGGATCTGGTATATCATCATAGGCAGCTGCTGATAGCTGGATACGGTATGATTTGCAAGATGCACCGCCGCTTCTTCGTGAGTCATGCCGAGGAGCATATCGTGATCGTTCCTGTCCTTGAAACGCACCATCTCAGAGCCTATCGAAGAGTATCTTCCGCTTGACTCCCACAGTTCTCTGGGCATAACGACGGGGAAAAGCACTTCCTGTCCGTCCTCTCTGTCCATCTCCTCGCGGATTATAGCCTGTATTTTCCTGCTCATCTTCTGGCAGGGGGGCGTCATCGTGTAGATACCGCCGTAAACCTGTTTGATAAATCCCGCTCTCGACAAAAGTACGTGGCTTTTGATCTTGGCGTCCTGGGGCGCTTCTTTCGTTCTTTCGCATACCAGCTTGCTTAGTAACATAAAAATCTTCCTTTTTAGTTCGTTAGTTGAAATTTTAGCATAAGGGAAAGGCAAAATCAAGCGATATAGGCTAATAAGGTATATTTACACGCGGCGCGCGCATTTTATATGCATATATGCAAATATTCTCATTCGCGCATAGTTTAATATGAAAATATGCATATACTTTCATACGTACGTTTTTTATATCCGCATATGTTCATATCAGCCGGCATTCATATGACGACCGTCAACGGTCGCAAAACTTGCCGCGCCGATAATATCTTTCCGCCGTCCGTCCCCTGCCCCGTCCGATATCAGTCTCAGCCTTTCAGCACTCGTTTTCCCTCAGACGCGACTTTATTCCTGCAAAGAGTAAAAGTCTCCGTACGTCAAAAAAATAACTTTTGAACCGGCGCAAAAAATCGACAAAAGCTATTTGAACTTAAAGGCGTTTGTGTTATAATGATTGCGGAGGGCTTTATGGATAAACAAAAACTCGAATTTCTCAACGCTAAATCCGACGAGATACGCAAAATACTTATCGAAATGATAGGTCGCCTCGGCGTCGGACACGTCGGCGGATCCCTTTCAGTAGTCGATCTGCTGACCGTTTTATATTACGACCTCGCGAAGGTCGACCCCAAGAACCCCAAGGATCCCGACAGGGATCGCATCGTAATGAGCAAGGGTCACGCAGGCCCCGCGCTCTATGCGGCGCTCGCATCCAAGGGCTATTTCCCGATGGACGAAATAAAAACTCTCAACCGTCCCGGCACGAAACTCCCCTCTCACTGCGATATGAACAAGACTATCGGCGTAGATATGACCGCAGGTTCTCTGGGTCAGGGCATCAGCGCCGCTGTCGGCATGGCTCTCGCGGGAAAGATGGATAAAAAAGATTATCAGGTCTACGCGATAATCGGCGACGGAGAGTCGCAGGAAGGTCAGGTCTGGGAAGCGCTTATGTTCGCAGGGAATAAAAAGCTGAACAATCTCACCGTCTTCCTGGACAACAACAGAATGCAGATAGACGACTATGTAGACAACATAAACAGCGTTGAGCCTTTCGACAAGAAATGCGAAGCGTTCAACATGCAGGCTATCCGCGTCAACGGCCACGACAAAGAAGCGCTGGAAAACGCTATCCTCAAAGCTAAAAACACTAAGGATAAATGCACCTGCATAGTTATGGACACGATAAAGGGCTACGGCGTTCCGTGGGCGGTCGACAAGGGCGTCGGCAGCCACAGCTTCTCTATCTCTGAAAAGGAATGGAGAGAATTCTGCAATAAGGAGACAGACTGATGCAAGACGTAAAAGAACTTCGTGAAATATACTGCGACAGCCTTATTCAGATGGCTGAAACAAACAATGACATCGTAGTCGTAGAAGCCGACCTGACCAACTGCATCAAGACGGGTCGTTTCAAGGCGGCATACCCCGACAGATTCGTCAACGTCGGCATCGCGGAAGCGAATATGATAGGTATCTGCGCCGGTCTTTCGACCTGCGGCAAAATTCCGTTCTGCTCCTCTTTCGCACCGTTCGCGACGCGTCGTTGCTACGACCAGATATTCATATCCGTAGCGTACAGCAAACAGAACGTGAAGATCGTCGGCACCGACCCCGGTATAACCGCTGAACTTAACGGCGGCACCCATATGCCTTTCGAGGATATGGGAATAATGAGAAATATCCCCGATATGGTATGTATCGAGCCGACCGACGCGGCAATGCTCAAATCGCTTATGCCTAAGATCGCCGCATATAAAGGTCCCGTATACCTGCGCATAATGAGAAAGAAATGCGAACAGATCTACGGCGACGGCGCGGATTTCGATATGTTAAAAGCGTTCACTCTCCGCGAAGGAAGCGACGTGACCATATTCGCCAGCGGCATCATGGTATCGCGCGCTCTCGAAGCGGCTGACAAACTCAAAAGCGAAGGAATTTACGCAGAGGTCGTAAACGTCTACTGCTGGAAGCCGATCGACGTAGAGACGATAGTAAAAAGCGTTTCCAAAACAAAATGCTGCGTAGTCGCTGAAAACCACAACGTACACAACGGACTTTTCGGCGCGGTATCGGAAGTTCTCGCTCAGAACTGCCCCGTTCCCGCAGAAAGCGTATCGGTCAAGGATCTGTTCGGAGAAGTCGGCAAGATACCTTACCTTGAAGAAAGGTTCGCTCTGCGTGCCAACGATATTTACGATGCGGCGAAAAAAGTCATCGCGAGAAAGTAATTTTCCGAAAGCAAAAAATATCGACGGGAAGCCGAATGCTTCCCGTTTTTTTTACGCTATATATTTGCCCCGACTGCCCCGTTTTCAACGCTCTTTGCGTTTAAATAAAACAGATCGTCTGCGCGCCGCAACATTTCTGCCCGTCGCGCCTTTAAAAAACGCATCTTTCCTTTCAGACAAATATTTATTTCATAATTGCCTTACTGTTATCTTTAAATTCTGATTTCAAGTTCACGTAATAAAAACCTTTTACGGCGATCATTAACTTTAAAAAGCCGTATTAGAAAAACTAAGCCGCTATACGTCTGAAACGGCATAAAAAAAGAAGCGGTCGACCGCTTCTTTTTTATTCTTGTATTATTTTCAGTCCTTATTATTATCGGTCTCGTTTGCTTCCACAGCGTTTACGATCTCTGTCTCGCTTGCCGCGACCTCAGCTGCGGGAGCAACGCTTTCAAGAGTTTCAGCGCCTTCAACTACTTCGCCTTCGCCTGCGTCTACGCCGGCGACTGCAGCTCTTCTGCGCTCGATCTCTGCCTTTATCTCGTCGTATCTCGCACCGTAGAGGTTGTATTTCTTCTTATATACGATATAACCTATAGCGCATATCGGGATCGGGATAAGGAACATGAACACGCGCAGTATCGTAAGCGAATCGGCATTGAGTAAGCCGCCGTGCGCGACATCTGCTATCTGTTCGTAACCGCCGGCGCCATCGTTGAGCGACGGATTCCACTGGCTGAGTATCTGCGGAAGGTTTGCGACCTCGATACCGATACCGAGAAGGAGCATCGCTATCGCGCCCGCGAACTTGGTAAGAAGCGTCTGAACCGAGAAGATGATGCTGTCACCTCTTTTACCGTTCAGATATTCGCCGTAGTCGACGACGTCCGCTATCATAACGGTAGAACCGATCTGGTTGAGTCCGTTACTGGTCATAAGGAACGCGCCCGCAATCGCGACTATGACGACGTTGATCCATCTTGACGCGCTGTTTCCTATCGAACCGTACTCCGGTCTGAGAATAAAGAATACCAGGAACAATGCCGCCATACCTATCATCGCCATAAAGTAGTTGGCACCGTATATCTTTTCTCTGGGTATCTTCTTTGTTATCAGATTGTAGAAGAACATCGCTATACCCTGACCCGTGCAGGCGACTATCGTGAACACCGTATATCCCACGTTGGGGTCGAGTATGCCCATAGCGTCGTTGCCGTAATAAATGAATATATAAAGGATCTGGAAAAGCGAGATCGTGGTTGCCGAACAGAACAGAACGTATGATACCGCGTAAGATCTGAGCTGATCGTTGCTCTTGAAGAAATTGAAAATCTCTTTTATGCCTACGTCCTCGGAAGGTATCTTATATCTTTCCTTATTGCAGAGGACGGTGACCATAATAAAGCAGAACATCAGTACTGCAACGATGATACCCATCGCGAGATATGCGGTCTTGACGCCGTAATTGGGAGCGATGAGCGGCATGCACAGCGAAGTGCCGATAGTCGACGCTACGAAACCTCCGAAACCGCCGACAAGTTTAGCGAGGGAGCTGAGCTTATTGCGTTCTTCCGTCGAGTTGGCGATCGTCGGTATCATCGACCAGAAAGGAACGTCTACCACGGTAAAAGTCATACCCCAGACAACATACATGAATATGTAATAGAAATATCTGATGCCTTCCGACGTCGTGTCGGTATTGAGCGGTATGAACATAGCGACCAGCGACACCGCGTTGAGAAGCGCGCCGACGGCTATCCACGGACGGAATTTTCCCCATTTCTTGCTGGATTTCGTGTTGTTTACGAGAGTCGCGAGCAGAGGATCGTTTATGGTATCCCAAATCTTTGCTATGACGAACGCAAACGTAAGGACGAGCGCGTTAAGTCCCATATAGATATTGAGATACGCAAGGAAAAACACGTTGATGCAGTTGTTGCTCAGTTCTCTTCCGAGAGAGCCGAGAGAATAGGTGATATTCTCACCCCAGGTAAGCCCTTTATTCAAAGCCTTGGAACTCATAATCTTCTCCTTTAACCTTATTATAATAATTTTAACACACGCGCTACGCGCATTTCAACAATATGAAAAAACAAAATAGGTAAATATTTTTACGGTTTTGTATATAAAATTCAGCTAAAACACCCGTTTTTCGCTTAAATACGACAATTTGCCGCGCCTTTTCGCTTTACAGCTTCAAAGCACGGCAAATTATTTAAAACGCTGTACTCAACGGTTGAGCTCAGATACGGTAAACGACCGCCTCGAAAGGTCTCAGCGTTCTGTTCCCGAGAGGAAGCACCTCGTCGTAGTTGCATATCTCAGCATGAGCGCTTCTTCCTTTCCATTCGTCGGGCAGTCTGAATTTAACGGGTTTATCGGTGAAATTGCATATCACCGCGAGAGCGGATTTTCCCAGCCCGCGCTCGTAAACGTACAATTTTCCGCTGCTCTTATAATATTCTTTGAACTCTCCGTCGATAACGAATTCGTTACCCAGGCGGTATTTTATCAACCTCTTGTAGAAGCTGAGTATGCTTGACGGATCTTTCTTCTGGATATCGACGTTCTTGTACACGTAGTTCGGGTTGACCGTCATCCACGGCGTGACGCCTTCGGCAGAGAAACCCGCGTTTGCGCCGCCCGACCATTGCATCGGAGTACGCGCGTGGTCTCTCGCGACCTTGGAGAGAACTTTGCTCGCTATCGGAATGAGGAAGGGCACCTTTTTCAGCGCCTTGAATACGTTGACCGACAGCACGTCTTTATAGACTTCTGTCGACTTCATAACGGGTTTTTCTCTCTCGTCGCAGTTCTTAAGGTATTTCGCTTCTTTGACAGGCAGATTGGTCATGCCGATTTCCTGTCCCTGGAACACGAACGGCACTCCCCTTTGCATATACAGCGCGACCGCGAGCATTTTTGCCGCCTCGTCGAAATGCCCTTTGCAATCGTAACGCACGAAGCGCGGCATACAGCGCGGCTGGTCGTGGTTTTCGAGGAAAAGCGTAGGAGCGCACGTCTTGGGGAGCGCCTGCCAGCGCGCGAATATGTCTTTGAGCTTTCTGACGCTTATATTGTGCGGCAGTATCTGAAAATATCTGTCTGCGTTGGTGTGTTCGAAAGCGAACACGCAGTCCAGCTCCCCTGCTTTTTCGTCTATATACCCCGCGGCGTTTTGGCTGGTGATGCCCATCGCCTCTCCGACCATCGTAGTATCGTACCTGTTCCACGACCTGTCGGCAAGCTCTTTAATGAATTTGTGGTAGTTTTCTGTCAGACAGTACTGCTCGAAACCGATGAGCGGCAGTTTTATCTTTCCGTCGGGCAGTCCGTCTTTTTTGGATATGTACGTAATGACGTCGCACCTGAAACCGTCCACTCCTTTTTCAAACCAGAAATTGCATATATCCGCCACTTCCTGCCTTACCTTGGGATTGTTCCAGTTGAGGTCGGGCTGCTTGTAAGAGAACAGATGCATATACCATTCGTCCGTCTCTTTTTCGTATTTCCACGCAGGTCCGAGGAAGTTCGACATCCAGTTGTTGGGCGGACGCTTCCCGCTTTTTCCCCTGCCCTTGCGCCAGTAATAATAGTCTCTGTAAGGATTGTCCTTGCTCTTTCTGCTCTCTTTGAACCAGTTGTGTTCGTCCGAAGTGTGATTGACGACAAGATCCATGATAAGCTTTATCCCGCGGTCGTGCAGACCTTTTATCAGCTCCTCGAAATCCGCCATGGTGCCGAATTCGTCCATGATATCGCGATAGTCGCTGATATCGTAACCGTTATCGTCGTTGGGCGACTTATAGCACGGCGACAGCCATACCGCCGTTATACCCAGCTCTTTGAGATAATCGAGTTTTGAGATAATACCCTGCAGATCGCCTATCCCGTCGCCGTTCGAATCGCAAAAGCTGCGCGGATAGATCTGATAAAAAAAGCTGTCCTTATACCATCTTGTCTTCATAATCGTCCTCCCCGCCCGTCTCTGACGGGACCTTGTATCTTGTACTCGCGAACGTGAGCACGCTCACGCTCTTTGCTTTCGCCTTTAAAAGTATGCCCGCGACCTCGCTTGCCGTCGCGCCAGTGGTAAGCACGTCGTCCACAAGAAGGACGCGCCTTCCCTTGACCGCCTCTTTATCCGCGACCTTGTATGCGCCCTTAACGTTTTTCTCTCTCGCGATATGTCCCAGCTTAGCCTGCCTTTCGTTGTCCTTTATCTTGACAACTGCGCCGTTCATATAATCCAGCCTTAAAGCCGAAGATATCTCCCTTGCAAGCAGATCCGCCTGATTGTATCCTCTCATCCGCTTGCGTTTTGCAGAAAGCGGCACAGCTATAACGCAGTCGCAGTCGAAACCTTCGTCAAGATATTTATCCGTCATAAGGTTCGCAAGATATTTCGCGAAATAACGTTTTCCGCCGAACTTGAGTCCGCGGACGAGAGTCACGGCTCCGTCTTCGTAAACGCACGCCGATCGCGCTATTGAGAAATGTCTGTCGTTGTTCTGACAGGTGTTGCAGTAATCCGCTTCGTTCAGAAGAACCCTGCCGCACTTTCTGCATATCTCGCCGTCGTTGAGCGGAAGCTTTGCTAAACAATCGGGGCACAGCCCGCTTCTTTTCTTATCTTCGAGTTCCTTTCCGCAAAGAATGCAGTTGCAGTCGTCTACAAACAGCAATTTCGCGATACGCGTCAACAAAACGGCTGCCTTCTCGGCAGGCTTATCTCCGTAAGGAACGTATTTTCCCATCAGTCGAAAAGCCCCGTCGACATATATCTTTCTCCGCCGTCGGGAAGTATCACGACAATGCGTTTGCCCGTGTTTTCGTCTCTTTCCGCGACCTCTATCGCCGCCGCAAGCGCCGCGCCTGACGATATGCCGCAAAGCAGTCCTTCGGCTTTCGCCAGCTCTCTCGCGACTTCTTTCGCGCGCTCATCGGTAACGTCTATTATCTCGTCGATAACGCTCCTGTCCAACGCGTCGGGCACGAAATTAGCGCCTATGCCCTGAATGGTATGAGGAGCGGCATAGCCTTTTGTAAGAAGAGGGCTCGCCGCAGGTTCTACCGCCACGACCTTTACCGCGGCATTGTTTTGTTTCAATACTCTGCCCGTGCCGCTGAGCGTGCCGCCCGTGCCGACCGAAGCGACGAATATATCTACCTTCCCGTCAGTATCGGCGATTATCTCTTTCGCGGTCGTCAGTTCGTGAGCTTTCGGGTTGGCGGGATTTGCGAACTGGTTGGCTATATATCCGCCCTTTTCTTTCGCCAGTTCTTCCGCCTTGTCCAGCGCGCCCTGCATGCCCTCTTTCGCGGGCGTCAGCACCACTTTCGCGCCAAGAGCGGCAACGAGCTTACGCCTTTCGACGCTCATGCTTTCAGGCATTACGAGTATGACCTCGTATCCTTTAAGCGCGCCTATGAACGCGAGTCCTATGCCCGTATTTCCCGACGTAGGCTCTATTATCGTTCCGCCTTTTTTCAGTTTTCCGTCCTTTTCAGCCTGAGCGATTATTTCTACCGCTACCCTGTCTTTCACGCTGTAAGGATTGAAACTTTCGACCTTAGCGCATATTTCAGCTTTCAAGCCGTATTTTTTTGCGATATTGTTCAGTCTGACCAGCGGCGTTCTGCCGACCAGCTCAGCCGCGCTTTCGTATATTTTCATATAAATACCTCTCTTTATTCTATATTAAATAATAACGTATTTTGCGCGCGGATACAATACTCAAACGGTTATTTTTTGTACTTTTCGCACGGATTTTGCCTTGAATATTGAAAACGGTCAGGCGTTGTTGTATAATTATTGACGGAGGCGGCTATGAACAATCTGAAAACTGTATGGTCGGACTATCCCGACTTATCTCAATATCCCCGTCCGCAGATGGTCAGGGACAGCTACATTTCTCTGAACGGAGAATGGGACTATAAGATCATAAAAGGAGATCTTTCGTATAAGCCGGAAGAGGGCGAAGTTTACGACGGCAAGATAAACGTGCCTTTCGCGCCTGAAAGCTTTCTGTCGGGGGTAAACCGTACTCTTCTGCCTGACGAAGTTCTTGTTTACCGCACCTTTTTCACGAAGGAAGAAGGAGACGTCGCTTTGCTCCATTTCGGCGCCGTGGACTATAAATGCAGAGTTTACGTGAACGGGTATCTCGTCGCCGAGCATACGGGAGGATATACGCCTTTCGAATGCGAAATACAGTCTTATCTCAGAGAAGGCAAAAACGAACTGACGGTCTGCGTTACCGACCCGTCCGACACCGCGCCTATAAGCCGCGGAAAACAGGCGACGAACCACGGCGGGATATGGTATACTCCGACAAGCGGTATATGGCAGAGCGTATGGCTGGAATATCTTCCGAAAGAGTACGTAAAGAGAATAAAATACACTTCCGACATAGACTCGATGACAGTTAAAATAACTGTAGAGATCAACACGGACATCAAAAATTTCCAAGTTACCGCACATGACGGCAAAACATACGAAAGCAAGGACGGAAGCGTTACCGTAGACTGCGGAGGCTGCGGACTCTGGACGCCCGAAACACCTTCTCTCTATCCGTTCGAGATATCGGTCGGCAAAGACAAGGTAGGAAGTTATTACGCGCTCAGACGCTTTTCCGTCGGCAGACGCAAGGACGGAAAACCCTGCTTTTCTCTCAACGGCAAACCTTATTTCATGACGGGACTTCTCGACCAGGGTTACTGGTCTGACGGTCTGTATACCGCGCCGAGCGACGAAGCTCTCGTCTACGATATCGAACTCGCAAAAAGATGCGGTTTCAACACGCTCAGAAAGCACATAAAAGTCGAGCCCCTGAGATGGTATTACCATTGCGACAGACTGGGCATGATCGTCTGGCAGGATTTCGTGAACGGCGGAGGAAAATACAATCCTTTCGCGATCCTGCTTATGCCCAATATCGGCATACACGTAAAAGACAGCCGTTACGGTTTCTATTCCCGTAAGGATAAGGAAGGGCGCGACCTGTATTATAAAGAGATGAAAGAAATAGTCGACCTTCTGGGAAGCAGCCCGTGCATTGCGCTGTGGACGCCGTTCAACGAAGGCTGGGGACAGTTCGACAGCCTTAAAGTATGTAACTACCTGCGTTCACTCGACGACACCCGCCTTATCGATCACGCAAGCGGCTGGAGCGACCAGGGCGGCGAAATAAGAAGTATCCACAAATATTTCGTTCCGTTTAAAATGCCGAAAAGAGAAAAACGACCCGTAGTACTCAGCGAGTTCGGCGGTTACAGCATGAAAGTCGACGATCATGCTTTCTCCGGCAAGATATTCGGTTACGCTATATATAAAGAAACTGACAAGCTGAACGCCGCCGTAAAAGATCTTTGGGAAAATGAGCTTCTGCCCGCTAAAAAAGCAGGTCTGTGCGCATCCGTATACACTCAGCTTTCCGACGTTCAGAGCGAGGTCAACGGACTGGTGACCTATGACCGCAGGGTCGTTAAGGTCGACGAAAAAGCCTTAAAAGAACTCAACGTAAAACTCATAAAAGAATTTTCGGAATAACTCTCATTACGATAAGAACGCATTAAAAATTCCGAATCCTTTATGCGTAAATTCATATCAGACATTAAATATGCGCCGCAAAATTTCGCGGCGCATATTTCCGTTATTCTTTAAACTTTTCTTCTGAAAACGCAAACTCAGATTCTTTTTTCAGCGTATGCGGCTGCCTTTTTCAAATGCATATCTGCTCTTTCATTGTGCCCCGTCTTACGCTCGACCGCGCTCAACGCAGAATAATATACGACAAGCTTGTCGGCATAAAAATCCCCGTTTTCCTTTTCAAGCAGCGCAACCACTTCCGAAAGACATCTTATTGCATCTTCGTAATTACCCGTTTTTTCGTAAACTTCGGCGAGGCGATATTTGCTTTCTGCAAGTCCGGGCACGTGTTTTGCACCGTATTCGGAGATCAATCTCTCTCTTATCTCCGCGCTTTCGAGAAAGCGGTCTTCTGCCCCGGCAAAATCCCCGACTTCACAGTAAACGTTCGCGACAGCGTTTATAATATCAGCCTTTAACTCTGCGCCGTCCTCATAATAATCCTCTGAAAATGATTGCGTCGCTTCAAGCGCTTCGAGAAGACGTTTTTCCGCCTTTTCGTAATTTTTGCTGTAATAGTGCGCTTCTCCCGCTTTAGTCGCGACTTCAGCGAAATCGAATTCGAAAGCCCCGGCGTTAACAGCGTATCCTTTACCGATAACGTCTAAGCTGTATTCAAATAATTCTACTGAAATTTCGTATTCCTTTAAGACAGAATGTAATTCTCCGAGAACGTAAAGAGCCTTTCCGTAAGCGTGAGTATAATACAATTCGTCGCGCTCGTAAAGCACTTTTGTCTTTTCGACAGTCTTAAGGCATAGTTCTTTAGTTTTTCTGCGATACTTTTCCCGACCTGCTCCGTTAAATCCATTTCCGCACAGATAACTTATCGCCTTCAGATAATCTTTATAATCGAACAATTCGTTACTTGCGGACATTTCCGCAAACAATGTCACTGCCTTCATAAGATATTCTGCCGCCTCATCCTTTCTTCCGCAATCGTACAGAGATATCCCTGCACGGGCAGCAAATCTTGAATATTCCTGCCTTATGATATAAATAAAGCGACTGACGGGAGATATTTCGATATACTTTACTGCCTTAACGAAATAATCCGCTGCCTGCGCAAAATACTTCGCTTTTCCGTAAAGAGCGTTACCCGATCTTCCGAAAGCTCTCGACAAAACAGACCACGCTTCACGCGTGCCGCATTCAGCGATATCTTCTTCAAGCCGAATTATCTTATTCATGAGCGTTGTTATTCCATCGTCTGTAATTCTGCGCTCTTTGTGCAGCACGGCAATGCCCTTTTCATACAATCGGGCAAGCGGTAACGCGTGCTTGCTTCCTTCTTTTTTGTAGAGCTCCTCTCTTCCCGCTACGGCTTTATCGTAGACCTTCCTTACGTAATCGGCGCGCCTTGTTTTAAGGCTTTCTGCGACGAGAAGTTCAGCGGCTTCCGCGATTTCCTCAGCACAGTCGTCTTCCCCTTGCGCATACTGCCCGTAAATTGCCGTTGCATTTTCAAGAGCTGCGGTCGCAACTTCGTGATCGTCGTATCCGACGTTGACTTTCGCGTATGTAACGTAAGCGCGCGCAGCGGACAAAGCGTATTTTTCATCGTCCTCTTCCTTCAGGTTTTCAAGCAATTCTCCGTAAACCGTGACGGCTTTTTCATAGATATCCACCTCTTTTTCTATATCCTTACCTGAAAAACTCTCTGCACAGCTTATAAGGTATTCGGCATATACCGCTTTAAAAGACGCGTATTTCGTTGCAAGATGTCTTAGAGCGGCGGCTACATTGTTGTATCCTGAACAAGCCTTCATCTCTTCCCCCGCAAAATACACGGCGCCGCCGCGCTTCACTTCAAGACTTTCGTTGAAAACGTCAGCAATGCCGCTAAGAGTAATAAGCGCGAATTCTTCATCAGAAACGTCTTCTATGACTTCGTCGTATATTCCGTTGCAGGCGTCTTGCTCAGAAGCGATTTGTTTTTTGCCGAAAGACAATACGATCTTGCCCGACGTTCCGCCGCATCCCGCATAAACCGAATATACTGCGTCCTTCACATCTCCGCCGCTGACGGCGCAAAGCGTAAAAGACCTGTATAAAGCATTGCCGCACGCGGTTAAATCGCCCGCAACATTATAATTGCAATACTTTTCTTTCAGTACGCCCTCTGCTTCTTTGAGAAGCTCGTACGCGTTCAGGTCGTTAACGTTCCCTTTCAGTCTCAACAAATAACTTTTTTCAGTACTTTTCATTTGATGGTTCTCCCTCGACAAAACGATTATATCATATACGGAATAAGTTTGTAAACTAAAAGTTATAACTGATTTACGTTTGTATAATCTGTTTTTCCGATAAAAAAAGGACGAACGGAAACCGTTCGTCCTTTTTTATATGCATCGTGAATTACTTGGAAGCCTTCTTGCTCGCTTTCTTAGCTGCGGGCTTCTTTTCAAGCTTTGCTTCAGCTACCGCTTCCGCCTTTACTTCTTCCTTCTCGACTTTCTTAGCCGCCTTTTTAGCCGCGGGCTTCTTTGCAGCCTTGACGGTCTTCGCGTTGAAAGCGTCGTATGCGACCGCGCAGGGATACTCTACCTGTTTATCGCATTTTGCGCAAAAATCATAGCTGCCGCAGCAGTCGTAACCTTTCTGTTCGCTGTCGATCCATTTCTGAATGTCGAGAGCGTTCTGTCTTTCTACCTTGTTCATCATTCGATCCTCCGATGAAAAATATTTTTGTTCTGCTTAGTTATATCATTATTCTACATATAAGTCAAATAATTGACGACGAAAAAGTGCTTTTTTATTAAAATTTATATTTTCGTGCGTGTAAATTATCGACTTAACGTGTTTCAGGCGTTGACATGTTTTTAGTAAAAAACTATAATTTAACCGTCGGAAACACATTTGACGAGGCGGATTTTTATGAAAAAAACAATATGCATCCTGCTTTGCGCGACGATTATGATGACTGCCGCGCTTTCACTTATCTCCTGTAAAGACGACGATTGGAAAAACGACGCTTACGATCTTTCTCTTCCCGTGCTGGGCGAGGACGGCTGGTACCTCGTTTTCGAAGACGGATTTAACGGCGACAATCTGAACGAAGGCATAGTATTCGGCGAAAACTATGACGGCAACAAAGAGATATGGACGACTTCGCCGCACGCTATACGCTGGGAAAGCAACGACAAGAACAAACCCGAGCAAAACGTTTACTGGTGCCCTGAAGCGGTAAGCATTGCGGACGGAAATCTTCAGATTAAAAGCTTTTATTCGGCAAACCACGTATGTCCCGACGGTACCTGCCCTTCAGAAGGCAGATTTACCGGCGGCATAGAGACGCGCGCGGTCGTCGGCGACCAGAACGACAATAAAGGTTCTTCCGACGAACTGCTCTTTGCTCAGGCGTTCGGCTATTTCGAGACGCGCGTAAAATTCCCTAATGCGGACGGGCTGTGGTCGGCATTCTGGCTGCAATCTTCCAATATGCGCAAAGTAGGCGCCGAAGGCGTAGACGGCACCGAAATAGACGTATTCGAAAGCGCCTTTGTCAAGAACAAGAAAAAGATGGGACACGCGCTGCTGTGGAACGGCTACGGTGAATTCGCTGAAGTAGAAGATCATATCGTGGATACGGGTAAAAATCTTTACGACGGATATCACACTTTCGCGCTTAAATGGACTCCCCTTTACTACGTATTTTATATTGACGGTCAGCCGACCTGGGCAAGTATGGGCGGCGGAGTATCGCACGTCAAAGAGTTTTTGCGCCTTACCGTTGAAATCGACGCGGGCGACGGCTACGGACCTCACGGTCAGAGGATAGGAAAATTCAACGAAGACAGCGAAAGCGTGTTTTACGTCGACTACGTGAAAGTATGGCAGAACTCATCATACGAACAGTACGAGATCCCCGACGAAGCCTTTGCCGGCGACCTCGATCTCGCGAACTGACCTGATAAAAGCATACGCTCATATACAAAAAAGCGCCGATGTCGGCGCTTTTTTGATTGCGATCCGTATAAAGTTGTCTGTCAGGCGTTCCCCGTCTTTTCACGGGAGAGCGAATCAAGAAGTTGCGTCAGATCGGCGTATCCGCTTACCGTATAATCGGATACCGCCGCGCCGTCGTTTGCTTTGCCTTTCGGATTGAACCATATGCCAGTTATCCCCGCGTTGTTCGCGCCGAGTATATCCGACGTCAGCGAGTCTCCTATAAGCACGGCGCGCGACTTGTCGAAATTCTCGATATGCGAAAAGACGTAATCGAAAAATCCCTTATACGGCTTAGCGCAGCCTATCTGCTCTGAATAGAACATATCTTCGAAAAATCCGTCTATGCCCGCAGTTTTAAGTCTTACTATCTGAGTAGGCTGAGTGCCGTTGGTCACCAGAAAGAGCCTGTATTTCAAAGAAATATTTTTAAGAAATTCAATACAGCCGTCGATGACATATCCCTTTTCAGTCAGATGAGCGCGGTATGCCGCACCGGCAGCCACAGAGTCTTTACCCTTTATCCCGAACTCTTCGAAAAGCATATCGAAGCGCAGTCTGTCCAGATACACGCGGGTGATCTGACCTGTTTCCAGCAGTTTCCAGCAATGCAGATTTATCTGAACATATCTGTCAACGATATTCTGCGTCACGGATATACCCAATTCTTTGAGGGTCGTTACTATAGCTTCTTTTTCGCTTCTGCCAAAATCCAGTAACGTATCGTCGGCGTCGAGCAGAACTATCAATTTATCCATGTAAATATGATATCACATAAGATGGCGGCGTTCAACGGTTATACGCTTTTTAACAAAAAAACGGGACGACCGTCGCCGTCCCGCCATCGGAGATTATAATAAGTTGTGTTGTAATAATCATTTTAAATTGTTTAAAAGGGCGTTTCTGCACCGCGCAGACAGCGCGCAAGCCATCTCGATCGAGTCATGCGTCAGGAACTTCTTGTCGAGTCCGCTTTTTTCAGAGAGGATATCCGCGCATTTGTCTGCAAATTCAGCAATTGCGGAATATTCTTCTTCCCCCTTTTTCGTAAATGAAATAAATTTGCCGTCGTCCTTGACGACAAACCCTTGTTGTTCGAGAGAAAGCAACTTTTTGTAAACGCTGGCGCGCGCATAACAAAGCTTCTGAGCGATATCCGTCATTATCACCCTGCCCTTTTCCTTCTTTATGATCTCTATAGCGCGCAGATATCTGAATTCAGAAGCCGTCATGCTCTTCTCCTAATCTCACGCCGCCGAACGCGGCAACGCAAATTTTATTTTTTCCCTTTTTATCTTTTGCGATAGGTTAGCAATCGCTAACCTAAACGCAAAAAAATAAATGGAGGGATCTTCCGTTTACGCTATCATTATATATTCTGTTTAAACTCATGTCAAACGGTTAGCGATAGCTAACTGGATAACTTTTTATCAATTTTATCATAACAGAATAAAAACGCGTTTCGTTTTGTTTTTATCATTGCGAAATTGTCTGAAGCGAGCGTTT
The DNA here is from genome assembly GCA_018714045.1 of Candidatus Ornithoclostridium faecavium. Classification (GTDB taxonomy): domain Bacteria; phylum Bacillota; class Clostridia; order Christensenellales; family UBA3700; genus Ornithoclostridium; species Ornithoclostridium faecavium. Next base: position 1,407 of record DVNX01000074.1, on the reverse strand, counting down.
TCCTGTAAACTGTTTTAGTGTCACTATATTAAGCAGCGCGACCGTCATATTCACCTTACACGGACAACAAAATGTTCAATAAAAAATACGCCCGAGTTCGGGCGTATCTTAAAGTCGATCTGTTTTCATAAACTATTTTTCAAGTTTCTTTATGTGATTTTTCATCGCGCCGAAGCTCTCGTCGCTTATTATATGCTCTATCCTGCACGCATCGTTTTCTGCCGTTTCATCGTTGACGCCGAGAACTTTTATAAGAAAACTCTTTATTATCTTATGCTTTTCGTAAACTGAATTGGCTTTTTCGAGACCTGCGGCGGTAAGCTCTATATAACCGTTCTCATCGACGGTGAGATAACCCGCTTTTTTGAGAAGTCCGACCGCCCTCGAAATGCTGGGCTTAGAATAATTGAGTTCGACGGCAAGGTCTATCGACCTGACGTTCCCCTGCCTGTTTCGCAACATCAGAATTGTTTCAAGATAATTTTCGCCCGATTCCTGTATCTTCATATATCCACCGCCTGTGATATATTTTTATTTTAGCATTTTCAGCGGTTTTTGACAAGCAATTACAGTATACCAGAATACTCTGCTTGACGTCGAGAAAAAATATTTATTTTTAAATCTCTGTTATCTTGTCTGTTTTAAAATCAGAATTTCCGTGCTTTTCTTTAACTCTTAATTCCCCGCTCCGTTTTCATCGTACGATATCCTCACGTCCACAACGACACTCTTTGTATCTTCATACCTTAAAGTCAGGTACGCGTCATATCCGAATACGGCGTCTACAAGTTGCGCCCCTATCGTAAGTTTGCTTTCGTCTATATCGTAATTTGCGAATATCTCTTTGAGTTCTTCCCAACCGTAACCGACCGGATACGATTCTCCTCTGACAAAAATATACGATCTCGTGTATTGATTCTCCTCTGCCACAGGTAAGCCGGTCAAAAAGTTCTCGGTAACGATGAACGCCTGATCCTCTTCGTCATCGGATATATAGCCGAAACAAGCGCTATGTGAATACGCAACGTATCTATCGCCATCTTTAACGACGTAGCCGACGTTCATATCCCCGAAATCAAACCAGTACCCCGTCTCTCCTTCGCCGTAGCGGAATATTTCGTCAGGCGCGTATCTGACCGTAAACTGCCCGATATAATAAGGAGAGGACGTAAAGCTTTCGATCATCTTTTTTTCTTCGCTTTCATTGAGTTTAAACCCGTTTAAATTGCTCTCATAGGCTTCAACGGAACATATCTTTTCACCGCACACATTGACGGAGACAGTATGATTCACAGGTATCTCGTAAATATCTTCGCAAGCGCACGCGAAAATACAGATAATCAGTATAAGAAATAAAATAGAAATAATTTTCTTCATATTCCCCCTCTGTTTTTATAGAGCAAAATT
>DVNX01000073.1 GCA_018714045.1 Candidatus Ornithoclostridium faecavium | reverse complement strand
CTATTTTTTTAGTGCGCGGAGAAGGGGATTCATCCGTCTCGTAAGAATATTCGAGAGCTTTATCGTTTACAGTGTACGACGTGTGCTCTAAATTGCCGCTTGAGTTATAAATGTGCTGTTTGACAAAATCTTTGTTTTGTTCACTGGTCAGTCTGCCTTGTGCATCGTAACCGTATATTATATTATACGGGGTTTTAAAGTGAATGTCAATATCGGGGAAGAAAATCGATTTATCCTGATAATATAAAATTTGATATGATAATTAATTTAAAATCGATGTATTCTTAGCTAACAATTATCGTCAAAGATTGAAAGAGAAATATCAACTTTTGTTTTGAGGAGATTATGAGGATTACAAAAGAGTAGTGGTCATTTGAAAATAATTTAAAGGTGCGTAGTTATTTTTATAAATAAGATGGCGAAAATATTTCGCCATCTTATTTTGAGTTAATTAGCTTTGCTTACATTTAAAACAATAAAGCCTTTTGATGGTATGTCTTCAACATCTTTTAATATACTTAAAGAATATTGGTTTTTAACTTTGTCAATACAATCATGACAGATCCAATCGAAACCATCAATTGAACAATAGCACGTTTCGTTAATGTTAGTAGTAATCGATTTTTGACAAACACTACAGTGTCTTTGCCAAAAATCACAAATATTGTATTCTTCTAGATACTCTTTACCTAAATTAAAGAGCTCAATATGTTTTTTTGCTTCCATCAATACATAGTTATAAAAATTATTTTTTGTGTCGAAAGAATGTTGCCAAAATTGAGGAAAAGTAATTTCTAAAAAAGTTTTTCCGTACCAATTGTTGTCGTCTTTTTTATTTGATAAGTCGGGTTTGTACATAAAATAATCTCCTTTATTTATGCTAAAGTTGGTGGTCCACCAGGAAAAATTTTAAAAATATCTTGTAATATTTTTTTTAATTTGTTTTTCCATCCCCAGTGAGGTCCTTTTGGCTGCTTGTGATTTAGATCTGGATGCAACTGATCTCCAGTAATGGGATTATACCATTCTCCTCGTTCAGATCCGATTTCACCTGGTCCTCTCCATATAAAATCATCTCCAGGAGCAACGGTAGGATCGTCTCCTGGCCAAGATCCAGGAATCCATTTTTCAAAAAGAAATTTTACTTCATTTTTTATATTTTTAAATGTTTCTATTAAAAGATCTGATATATCTTTTGTGGCATTTTCTATTGGATGATATTCCGCTTCGACATATGTAATAGTTGCAACTCCCAGCAAGGCAAGTAAACCAATTGAAACGATACCTATTGTAACAGCAAATAAACCTAATAAGTCAATAAACATCACGGGATTACTGCCGCAATAAGCATAGAGATTAAGGCCGTTAATGGTTTCAGGATCGAGGAAGGAGATATCGTCAGCATTTACGAATCTGCCTATTTCAGGGTCGTAATATCTTGAATTGAGATAATACAATCCCGTTTCCTCGTCAAAATAGTAGCTTCTGTATCTGAAAGGATTTGCGTTGCCTACAGAGCCTTTATGTAGCGAAAAAGTAGACAGTTATATAGTTTCAAATGTGCATCGTGTTATTATACGCTGTCTGACAGCGGAATTTATAATTATATTATAAAACTTAACGTGCTGTATGTCAATAGGTGCTAAATACATCGCTCAGCTTGAACTTTGCCTGCATTATATACGGATTTTTCGCGCCTTTGCGGAATTTACCGTATGAGGCGAGCACGAAAGTGCCGTCTTTGCAGATGGTGCCGCTGTAACCGCAGTCGGCTTTGCCGTCGTTGGTAGTGCCGAGAACGATGAGCGCCTGACCCAGTTTATCCGTCTTGTTTCCGCTTTCGGCGTAAGAAAGCAGGTCGTCAAAAGTGCCTACCCACGCGACCCAGTAGCCGCCCGTGAAATTAGAGTTGTCGAATATATTGCGCTTTACGCCGGGAACGACCAAGCGGAAGGATATCAGCAGTTTACCCGTGCTTTCGTCGTATTCGGCTTTGTGTCTGTCGCCTGTGAGAGCGTACGGAAGCTCTCTGAATTCGGACCATGTTTCGCCTTCGTCTGATGAAATCGATATAAGGGAATTGGTAACTCTTGAATTACCTCTGCCGATAAGTATCAGCTTGTCGTCGTCGGGCGCAGCGGCGTGGACTATTTCTATCTCGCAGTTATTAGCCTTGCTTTCTGTCTCTCTTTGCTTATACAAAAACTTTTTGGGCTGAGACCACTCGGGATTGCCGTCCTCGTCAAAAGTCAGGATAGAGGTATAGTTGTAAAAATCGTAGTCATGAAAAGTGCCCATCCACTTGTCTACGTACTCGCCGTTTTCTTTGAGCTGAGTCAGAGACGACATCGATACGATGACGTCGTAAGGGAGAACTTTTCCGTTTTCGTCGTAGTTGGGGGAGTAGGGATCGCTTTCGTCCGTATCCGCAGTTTTAACTGGCTGAGCGTTTGCCCACTCTATGCCGTAAAAGTTCTGAAATTCAGTCCAGGTCGCTCCGTTGTCGGAAGAAACGGAGCAGTTGAAACCGTTCGCGTAATACTCGTCGTCTTCAGCCCAGGAAGGACAGCCGCTGACAAGCAACAGTTTGGAAGAGCCGTCTGTGAAATGCAGATCGTACAGCGTCGGCGTTTCCTGCGATTTCTCCCAGCTGTCGGGAAGAGACGCGGATATATCTGTCCAGCTGTCGCCGAAATCTTCGCTTTTCTGCATGATTATATCGCCTTTGCCGTGTCCTGCGGGATATGCGCAAAAAAGAGATCCGTCGTCAGCAAGCACGAAATCGGGGTGACCGAGATATTCGCCGGTATTGGATATCGTCGATTTATATTCGTCGGCAAGAGTATATACGGGAATTTCAACGTAATCGAGCGCGTCGTTCTGCGTGCAGAAATATACGGTTGTCAGAACTATTGCCGCGATGATGACCGCGAGAAGCGGTACGGCGATCAAAACCATTTTCTTCTTTTTTGTAAGCGTCACGATATTTCCTCCCTGATCGAGTATAATCGGTAAATATCATTATATCATTATTTGATTTTTGCGGCAAGAGCAAAAGCGATGACTTCTTTATTGCTGCAGGTTTAATCGTTATGATGGCAGAATATAAAGGCGGAAATATTAAAAATGTGAAAAGGCAACCGACGGTTGACAAAATGAAAAGCGAATGCGGTGGTATAAACTTTAAGCATACGATATAATTAATGAAAAGGCAGGCATATCGATTTCTGATAATTTTATCGAATGGGATTGAAAGCTCTGCCGACAAATGTTATAATCAAATATGTAAAAGGAGAGGAGATATGCAAAAATCAAGTTTTGTCGCTTGCCCCCTTAGCGAATGCAGGGCGAGACTGGGTAACGTGGGCATAGGATACAACAGCCTCGGTGACGACGTTTACAAGTTCAATTCCGTTCAGAAAAAAGACGAAGATTTTTCGTTTTACGCTATAGCGACTCTGCGCGCTTATGGCGACGAGGGCACAGACGTTACGCTGGAACTTTTCCCCGACATAGGGAAGTCGGAGCCGTTGAATGCGGGAGAGACTTACGAAAAATTTTTCGCGAGATTTTTCAGACTTATTTCTCAGCCTGTAAGCGATCCGTTTTCTGACGTCGGAGGAGCGACCGCGACGGGCGGCGCTACAAAGCATTGCGTTCGCTGCGGCGCCGTAATAGACGAAAAAGCGGTGATATGTCCCAAATGCGGCTGTTCGCAGAAAAGGGACTATATGGTGGACAAGACTTCCGCCGTCGGCATTGCGGCGATAGTTTTCGCGATACTCGGCGGATGGCTGGGAATAGTGCTGTCGCTTTTCGGGCTTTTGTACTATTACAAGGGCGATTCCGTTGAGGACGAAAAAGGCAGAAAAAACTGTAAGATCGCTCTCGGCATAGTTATTGCCTGGGTCGCAGTGATCGTTGTTTGCTATGTTGCAATGTTTGCGCTGATGGGCTCTGCAATGACGGAATTTTAACAGAGAAAACGGAGACGATCTCTCCGTTTTTTTATGCGCGATCAACCTTATAGACGTTAATAAATGTCAGGGCAAGGGGATAAAATCGTCTCTTGCCCTTGACTTATAATAATATAAATAATAAAATACTTATATACGCTAAAAACAGGAGAATTTCAAATGAAGACGGATATCGAGATCGCAAACAGCGTAAAACTCAGACCTATCTCTGAGATAGCCGGAAAACTGGGGCTTAAAGATGACGACTTCGAACAGTACGGCAAGTATAAGGCGAAAGTAAGTCCGCGCGACGACAAGAAGAAAGGCAAACTCATTCTCGTCACTGCGATAAATCCGACCGCGCTCGGCGAAGGAAAGACGACTACTTCGATAGGCCTTGCGGACGGTATGGCGAAGCTGGGCAAAAATGTGTGTCTTGCACTGAGAGAGCCCTCTCTCGGACCTGTTTTCGGCGTTAAGGGCGGCGCGACCGGCGGCGGTATGGCGCAGATAGCTCCGATGGAAGACATAAACCTTCATTTTACGGGCGACCTGCACGCGATAACCTGCGCGAACAATCTGATATCCGCTATTCTCGACAATCATATATTCCAAGGCAATAAACTGGGGATAAATCCGACAAAGGTCATCTGGAAGAGGTGTCTGGATATGAACGACCGCGCGCTCAGATATACGGTGTGCGGACTGGGAGGCTCGACAAACGGCGTGCCCCGTCAGGACGGTTTCAATATCACGGCGGCTTCCGAGGTCATGGCGATACTCTGTCTTTCAAAAGACCTCGACGATCTGAAAAAGAGGCTGGCAAACATAGTCGTTGCATACAGCTATGATGACAAGCCCGTGACCTGCGGCGACCTGGGGTGCGCGGAAGCGGCGGCGATAGTCTTAAAGGACGCGCTCAAACCCAACCTTGTGCAGACTCTGGAAGGCACTCCCGCTCTCGTTCACGGCGGACCGTTTGCAAATATCGCTCACGGCTGCAACAGCATCATCGCGACTAAAACGGCGCTTTCTCTTGCCGATTACGTTATCACGGAAGCCGGCTTCGGCGCAGATCTCGGCGCGCAGAAATTTTTCGATATCAAATGCCGCATAGCGGGACTCAATCCCGAAGCGGTCGTGCTGGTGGCGACGGTGCGCGCGCTCAAATACAACGGCGGAGCGAGCAAGGAAGAAGCGTCGAAAGTCAACGACGAAGCTTTGCAGAAAGGAATATGCAACCTTCTCGGACATATAGACAACCTGCGCGGCGTTTACGGCGCGAACGTGGTAGTAGCGATAAACAAGTTCATCACCGATACCGACGAAGAGATAAATTACATAGCAAACGTCTGCAAGCAGGCGGGCGCGGAATGCGAGATATGCGAGTGCTGGGCTAAGGGCGGAGAAGGCTCTGTAGCGCTTGCTGAAAAAGTTCTTGCCGCGGTAGCGAAAGGCGGAAAGATAAGATTTTCTTATTCCGACGATATGGATATAATACAAAAGATACAGGCGGTCGCGACCCGCGTTTACGGCGCGAAAGAGGTCGAGTTTTCCTCTAAGGCGCTTGCCTCGATAGCGCAGATAAAGAAGGTCGGTAAAGGAGATCTGCCGATATGTATCGCGAAAACGCAGTATTCTTTCTCCGACGACGCGAAAAAGCTGGGCAGACCCGTCGGCTTTACCCTGCACGTACAGGACGTTGAGCTGAGAGGCGGCGCGGGCTTCCTCGTCGTGGTATGCGGCAATATAATGCTGATGCCGGGACTCAGCAAAGTCCCCAACGCGGTCAACATGACCATCGACAGCGTTAGCGGAGAGATCAAAGGTTTGTTCTGATAAAGGAGCTTATATGGCAGATAATACTAATTTCATCGAAGAGATCATCAACAAAGACTTGGAAAGCGGCGCTGTCAAAGAGATAGTGACCCGTTTTCCTCCCGAACCCAACGGCTATCTTCATATCGGGCACGCAAAGTCGCTTTGCATAAATTTCGGTATGAAAGAGGAGTACAACGGCAAGTGTAACTTGAGATACGACGATACCAACCCCAGTAAAGAGGACGTCGAATTCGTGAATTCAATCAAAGAGGATATCGCGTGGCTGGGCTTCAAGTGGGATAAAGAACTGTACGCTTCAGACTATTTCGACAGAATGTACGAGTGCGCAGTCGGGCTCATCAAAAAAGGGCTTGCGTATGTATGCGACTATTCCGCAGAGCAGATAAGAGATACGAGAGGCAACCTGACCACCCCCGGACAGAACAGTCCGTGGAGAGACAGGAGCGTAGAAGAAAACCTGCGCCTGTTCGAAGAAATGAAGAACGGAAAGTACGCCGACGGCGAAAAGGTGCTGCGCGCAAAGATTGATATGGCGAGCCCGAATATGAATATGCGCGACCCCGTCATATACCGTATCCTTCGCGAAAAGCATCACCGCACGGGCGACAAGTGGATAATATATCCTATGTACGACTTTGCTCATCCTCTCGAGGACGCTTTCGAAGGAATAACGCACAGCATCTGCACGCTTGAATTCGAAGATCACAGACCGCTTTACGACTGGGTAAAGCACAACTGCGGATTCGGCGATTTCCCCAAGCAGATAGAGTTCGCGAGACTGGGCATGACGAGAACTATCATGTCCAAGAGATATCTCAAAAAACTGGTCGAGGAGGGCAGGGTAGACGGCTGGTCGGATCCCCGCATGCCTACGCTCAGCGGCATGAGGGAAAGAGGTTATCCGCCTGAGGCGATACGCAATTTCTGTGCCGCAGTCGGCGTTGCGAAGTCCAACAGCGAGGTGGACGTCGCATATCTCGAACATTTCGTAAGAGATTATCTGAACGTAAACGCAGACAGAATGATGGTCGTCAAGAACCCGATAAAACTCATCGTGGAGAACGCGGACAAAGACGAAGTCTACGATATTGAAAACAATCCCAACGCCGAAGAAAAGACGACGCACAAGGTCACTTTCAGCAAAGAGCTTTATATCGACCGCGACGACTTTGCGCCCGTGCCGCCGCCCAAGTACAAGAGACTGGTCCCTGGCGGAACGGTAAGGCTCAAAGGCTCTTATATAGTCGAATACGTATCTCATAAATGCGACGATGAAGGCAACGTGACAGAGGTCACCTGCCGATATATACCCGACAGCATACAGGGCGGAGCCAACGCGGGCATGAAGGTAAAAGGCGTTATCCAGTGGGTCAACGCTAAGGATTGCGTAGACCTTAAGCTGCATGAGTTCGATTATCTGCTTCTTGACGGCGACGGCAATTTCAACGACCGTCTGACCCCCGACAGTCATAAGGTTTACCCTGACGCAAAAGGCGAAGCCGCGCTTAAAGACGCTAAGCCTTACGACCGTTTCCAGTTCATGCGCATGGGCTATTTCAGCGCGGTCGGCGGTTACGGCAAAGACGGCAAGTACGAATTCAATATGATAACGGGTCTGAAAGACAGTTATGGCAAATAAACTGTTTTCGCTCAAGGGGATAAAAGAGGTCGATGAGGAGTCGATATCTAAATTCAACGCTGCGAACGGCACGAAATATCTGATTTTCGATCCCAGAGATATCACTGAATTCAAATGCAGACGCGGCGTTAAGGACGGAAAGACGGTTTACCTTTACGAGAAATTGCAGATAATGTTCGGCAATCACGAGATAGAGGAGTACTGCTTTACCGAAAAGGGAGTATTCGACCGCTCTCTGATGAAGGACGCGAAGACGGCGAGGGTAGAAGATATCCGCTTGCTGTATACCAAAAAGAAAGGCTTTTTCAGGACTGCTTTCAACGTCTTTTTCGAGTATGAAGGTGCGGAATATTATCTTTATATCGTCGTCAGCGGCGAGGAGAAATTCAACGCTTTGATGTGCGAGTTCGCTAAAGACAAGTTGTATTGATCAAAAAACAGCGGTATATTACAAATGAGCAGCGCGCCGAGTAAAACGGCGCGCGCATTTTTAATCTTCTGATTTAAAAATTTTCCTGTCCGTGTAGATTAAACGAAATATTTCTGTTGTAAAATCAATATCGGAACGGGGAAGATAAATTGAAAAAGCGGGATTTGTCCCGCTTTTCAGATACTGATTTATTATTGCTGAATCGGGCTTATTCGTTATAAACGCTGTTGCCCTCGCTGTCTATCGCGACTACGACGGGAAAGTCTTTTACGGTTATCCTTCTTATCGCTTCGGTGCCGAGGTCTGAGTAGCAGATCTCCTTTACGGCAGTCACGCATTTACTGTACAGCGCGCCCGCGCCGCCTATCGCAGCGAAGTAAACGCCGCCGTTTCTTTTAAAAGCTTCTATACATTCAAGGCTTCTTTTGCCTTTGCCTATCTGCGCTGCGAGACCGTGGTCGAACATGTACGGGGTGTACTTGTCCATACGGCATGAGGTAGTAGGTCCGCAGCTGCCCATTATCTGATCTTTCTGTGCGGGGCAGGGACCCATAAAGTAGACGGTCTCTCCCGCAAAATCTATATCGGGACTTCCTTTTTCTATGCTTGCAAACAGTCTTTTATGACCTGCGTCGCGGAATACGAACATTTCGCCTGAAAGCAGAACGTTGTCTCCCGCTCTCAGTTTTTTGAGTTCGCATTTGTCAAAAGGCATGTCAAGTTTTATTTCACTCATATTTCACTCCTCCTTCGTCGACCGTGAATTTTGCCGCGCGCGAACAGTGACACAATACGTTGACCGCAACGGGCAGAGAGGATATGTGGGTCGGGTAGCTTTCGATGAATAAGCCGAGAGCGGTCGTCGCGCCGCCGAAGCCCTGCGCGCCTATGCCGAGTTCGTTTATCCTGGAAAGCAGCTCTTTTTCGAGCGCGTCGAGTACGGGGTCGGGATTTTCGCTGCCTATTTTGCGGAACAGAGCGTGTTTGCTCATTTCTGCGCATTTTTCGAACGTGCCGCCGAGACCTACGCCGATTATCACGGGAGGACAGGGGTTGCTTGCCGCTTTTTTCACGGTATCGACGATGAGATCTTTCGCCGTTTCGAGTCCCTGTGCGGGATTGAGCATATAAAGCGCTGACATGTTTTCGCTGCCGAAGCCTTTAAGCATTATCTCGACCTCAACGCCGTCCCCTTTGACTATCTTAGTATGGATGACTGCGGGGGTATTGTCCCTTGTGTTCACTCGCGAAACGGGGTCGAGCACTGATTTTCTGAGCGGCAGGAAAGCTTCTCTTACCGCGCAGTTTACGGCGTCGTCTATAAAGCCGCCCGTAAGTCTTACGTCCTGACCTATCTTGATAAATACGACGACCATGCCCGTGTCCTGACATACGGGAAGGTGCGCCGCTTTCGCATATTCTATGTTTTTGCACATAACGTCGAGCGCGAAGCGGGTAGTCGCGTTTTTTTCGCCGTCGCGCGCGGCCGCTACCGCTTTTGCGCAGGAAGGCTCTACTTCGCAGCTTATCCTGTCGATAGACTTTTTAATCCCTTCCGCTATGAGATCTACGCTTATGTTGGTCATGTTTCCTCCGTGATTTTCAGATATGCGCCAAAATAAACGTTAAAACGCGTTATATCCGCGAAAACCGTCTTTGAGGCGCACGTTTATTTTATCATAATTGAGTTGATTAGCACAATTAAAATATGCTACAATTAAATAACGCGAAAAAAGTCGGGCGCACATATACGCGCACGCACGTAGCGCGAAAATTTTAAAAGATATGGGAAGTTTTGAAATATGTACCCTTGCCAGCGGAAGCAAGGGCAATTGTACTTATATAAAGAGCGGCAACACGTCGCTGATTGTGGACGAAGGGCTTACGGTCAAGGAGCTTAAACTCCGCGCTGCTTTAAGGGGCATCGATCTCGACAAGGTCTCCGCGGTTCTCGTCACGCACGAACATTCAGACCATATAAAGGGTGTGTCGCAGTTCTGCAACGAATACGGAGCTAAAGCGTATATGCCGCTGACTTGTTTCGAGACTTTGCGCTCAAGGGGAGATGTTATCTCTTCATACGAACACGTTGACGGTTTCGAGGCAGGGTTCGATATAGGAGATATCCGCGTAGAGCCTTTCAGACTTCCGCACGACGCGCGTTATACGGTAGGATACAGACTTTCGGACGGAAAGACGGATATCGCGATCGCTACTGACCTCGGCTTTGTCAGCGATAACACTCTTTCCAGACTTTGCGGCTGTAAAGCGGTCGTAATAGAGAGCAATCACGATAAACTCATGCTGGAAAAGGGCAGATATCCATATCCGCTAAAAGTCAGGATAGCAAGCAAGAACGGGCATCTTTCCAACGCAGACAGCGCGGCGATAGCTTCTCAACTGGTCGCAAGCGGAGCGGAAAGGATTCTTCTCGCTCACCTCAGCGAAGACAACAATACTCCCGAACTCGCTTTCGAAGCGACTAAGGAACAACTCGACAAACACGGGATCAGGGAAGGAGAGGACGTCGTTCTCGACGTCGCTTACCAGTACCGCCCGTCGGAGATCATAAGAATATGAAAATTTTTGAATACGGAAAAAAGAATTATCCTTATCTCGAAACGTACGACGCGGGCGCGATGTTCATCGGCAGCTATGTGCTCAAACTGTTTTTGCAGATAGCTTTGGTTTTGCTTCTCGCTATGACTGACGTGCCCGACTCGTTCACGTCCACGATGGGAGGCATCTGCCTCATCACCTCGCTGAACGAACTCGCGTTCATGCTTACCCCTCTCGCTTACGGAAAGATACGCGGCAGGAACCTTTTGTTCGATATGGGATTCGAGACTAAGTTTTCGCCGTGGGTCGCGCTTCTTTGCGTGCCGCTTACGGTTGCGGTGATATGCTTCGGCTCCCCGCTCGCAAACGCGTTCGTAAAGCTGGTAGATCTTATCGGTTACAGAACTGAAAACGTCACTTCGGTGGTCGTCGACAGCGGCTCCGACTTAGCGCTCACACTCGTATTCGTCGCGCTTATCCCTGCTGTTGCCGAAGAGTACCTATTCAGAGGAAACATTGCGAGAGGACTGTCCAAAAACGGATACTTCTTCGCAATTTTCGTCTCGTCCGCGCTTTTCGCGCTCATGCACGGCAATCCGCTCCAGCTCGTTCACCAGTTCATACTCGGCGTTGCGTGCGCGGTATTGTATTTCGCGACGAGAAGCCTCGTTCCTTCGATAATGCTTCATTTCCTTAATAACGCGACTGCGCTTGTTCTCGGGTATATGGAAAGCTCCGGAAAGCCGATAGAACTTTCGGCGGGGCTTTGGGCGGTCGTGTGCATAGCGGGACTTATAGCGACCGTGCTTTTGTTGTGGGCGATCGTCGTCCTGAGTAAAAAATACAGAGAAAAGAACCCGCGCAAGGAAGTTTTGTCGGATGACGCGGCGGTAGCTTACGCGGGTAAAAAATACGCCGTGCCCGCAATGCAGCGTACATTCTTCGAGCTTCACCGTTCAGACGAAGAGATATTCGCGGATAATGCCGAAGCCGCGGATATACGCGCAAAGCTCGATTCGGCGACTACGGAAGCGGAACAACTCGTCGTCCGCGCCGATATAAACGAAAAGAGCAGAAAAACGAAGATGAAAGATAAAAAGGCTCTTATATACAGCTTTATCCTTACGCTTGCGGTATGGATAATCAGCTTTATAATAAACGTGGTGTGATATGAACGTAAATATCGTCTGCATAGGAAAGATAAAAGAAAGCTTTTACCGCGAAGCGTTGGAAGAATACGCTAAAAGGCTGTCACGGTTCTGCAAGTTCACGGTGACCGAGCTTGCCGAAAAACAGCTTAACGGTAAAAACGAAGCGGATATACGCATCGTTAAAGAGGACGAAGGCAAGCGCATAGTGCAGGCGGTCAAAGGGTACGTTATTGCCCTCGATATGAGGGGAGAGCAACTGTCAAGCGAACAGCTCAGCGCGAAGATAACTAAGCTTACCGACACAAACAGCACGCTGACTTTCGTTATCGGCGGCTCGTACGGGCTTGCCGAATGCGTGCTTGAAAGGGCTGATTATAAGCTTTCGTTCGGTAAGATGACTTTTCCGCATCAGCTTATGCGCGTTATCGCGGCAGAGCAGATATACCGCGCTTTCACGATCGCGGAAGGAAGCGGATATCATAAATAAAACCGACGCAAGCAGAGAAGACTTTATTATCTCAACGCACGACCTGTAACGGGTTTTCGTCCGCTTGCATAACGTGTAAGTATGTACACGGTATTAGATCTTGACAGAGACCTCGCCGTCCTCGAAAAGCAGGGCGCAAAGGTGTTTACGGTAGGATACAGCGAACTCGGACGTCCGATAAAAGGCGTGTTTAAGGGGGCACCTGACGGACCGCAGCTTCTTATGCAGGGCGCGATACACGCGCGTGAATGGGTAACGGCTCAGCTTTGCGTGCTTCTTGCAGAAAACTATACTGGCGAATGCGGACTGTGGTGCATCCCGATGGTAAACCCCGACGGCGCGATGCTGGCTCAGTACGGGCTTGACAGTGTAGGGAATAAGGAAAAGCGAGATTTTCTGTACAGGATAAACGGCTATTCAGACGACTTTTCGCTGTGGAAAGCAAACGCGAGGGCGGTAGATCTGAACGTCAATTTCAACGCGCTGTGGGGCACGGGCAAAAGCAACATGACCTATCCCGCGCCCGCCAACTATATCGGACCTTATCCGCTCAGCGAAAGCGAGAGCAGAACGTTGGCGGAATTTACCGAAAAGGTGCGCCCGCGTTACACCGTAAGCTACCACGCGCGCGGACGCGTAATATATTACGGTTTCGACGGGCTGAATCCCGATCCCGACGTGCCTTATATCGCAAGCGCGGAGACGGGTTATCCCGCATATACTTCTGAAGGCAGCTCGGGAGGCTATAAGGACTGGTTCGTGCTGACGACTTACAGAGCGGGCATAACGGTCGAGGTCGGCAGCGAAGGCACTCCGTATCAGGAGCTTCAAAAGGAGTTGCCGTCCATGCTCGCTCAGAATAAAGGGTTGCTCGGCGCTTTGTCGCGCGCGGCGAAAGGAGAAACGTGAATAAAGAATATTATATGAAAAAAGCCATCGCCGCGGCAAAACGCGCGGCGGCGAAAGACGAAGTCCCCGTCGGCGCGGTCATAGTAAAGGACGGAAAGATAATCGCGGTCGCAAACAACAGAAAGGAGCGCGAAAACTGCGCTGTATTTCACGCGGAAATAGTCGCGATAAGAAGAGCCTGCAAAAAGCTGGGCAACTGGTATCTTGACGGCTGCGAAATGTACGTGACCTTAGAGCCGTGCCCTATGTGCGCGGGCGCGCTGATAAATTCAAGGCTGGACAAGCTGTATTTCGGCGCGTACGACCCTAAGGCGGGCTGCTGCGGATCTCTCGAAAACCTCGTTCAGGACTCAAGATTCAACCATACGCTTTCAGTAGAGGGCGGGATAATGCAAAAGGAATGCGCTGCGCTTTTGAGTGGATATTTCAAGCAAAAACGCGCTCAGAAAAAAGCTGAAAAAGAAGGGAATAAAGGAGAATAAAAATGCTTATAGTCGGATTGGGAAACCCCGGAGCTAAATACGAAAACACATACCACAACATGGGCTTTCAGGTCGCTGATAGACTTGCGGACCTTATGGGAGTCAAGATAAAGGACAAGAGTTGCGACGCGCTCGTCGCTACCTTTTTCGTCAAGGGCGAAAAGACGGTGATAGCCAAGCCGCAGACTTATATGAACCTTTCGGGCGTAAGCGTGAAACAGCTTATGGGAACAAATAAATTCAAGCCCGAAGAGACTGTGATAATCTACGACGACGTGGATCTTCCGATAGGGAACCTGAGGCTTCGCAAAGAGGGGAGCGCGGGCACGCACAACGGCATGAGGAATATCGTTGCGGAAACTGGCGCGACCAATATCCCGAGGATAAGGGTCGGCATAGCTCACGACGATTTCAAAGGGGAGCTCAGAGACTTAGTGCTTTCAAAGGTGGAGTGGGAGCACAGAGAGGAGATAGCAAAAGCCCTCGACGACGCGGCGGCGGCGCTTAAAGAGTATATCGAAAACAAGGATTTCGACGCGATAATGCGTAAATACAACTCGCATAAAAGTAAATAAAATTTCCGTGTCCGTGTAGGTTATGAATATTAAACTCAGACAAATGCTGTCGCTCGGGAACTTGGGCGGCGACTTTAAAAAGATATACGACGACGTAAAGGCGAAGAGGGATATCCTGGTTTTCGGACTCAATACCTCTCAGCGCGCGCACGTTGCTTCTTCTCTTGACAGATTCCTGCTTTACGTGGTCAAGGACGGAACTTACGCTTTGAAAGCCGAAGAAGCGCTTGCCGACTTTTACGAACCCGGGGAAATAGCTTATCTGCCCGAAAAGGACGACGTACTGATATACCGCAAGGCGTTTCAGACCACGTCTCTGACAAGACGCGTCGCGGTGCTTTCCCAACTTGCAAAAGGGGAGATAAAATGCTGTATAACGACGGCGGCGGCGCTTATGCAGTACGTGCCCGTCAAGGAAAATCTTCTTGCGGCGACAAAGGTGATAAAAGAAGGCGACGACCTGGACGTATACAAGCTTTGCGACCTGCTGGTCTCTGCGGGTTACCACAGGGAGAGCGCAGTCGAAGAAAAATGCGCGTTTTGTCTCAACGGCGACATACTTTCGATATATCCCGCAGACAGAGATCTTCCCGTAAGGATATCCTTTTTCGGAGATACGGTCGAGAATATAAAATCGTACGATCCAGATACGATGACGACGGTCGCGACCGTGCAGTCTGTCACGATATATCCCGTCAACGACCTCCTTGTTGACGACAAGTATCTCAAAAACGCCCTCGAAACCGCTAAGATAAGGATAGCGAAACTTTCCGCGAGAGCGGGAGAGCGCGCGGCGGAAATAGCGGCGGAACTCGAGACGAGCGGGGGCACCGATCAGTCTTTCCAGTGGCTGCTTCCATTCGTAAAGAACAAGATGTCCGTGCTTACCGACTATCTTCCCGAGGACGCGGCGGTATTTCTTGACGAGCCGACTTCGATCTACGAAAAGATGTGTCTTTTCGAAAGGGAAACGGCGGACAGAGTTAAAAACCTCGCTGAGGACGGCGAGGTGCTCAAAGAACACCTCGGAGCGTTCGTCACAGCGGATTGCATAGTAGAAAAGCTCAAAGATTTCCGCAAGATAGGCGCGGCACAGATAACGTCGACTAACAGGATAATAGATGCCCCGTCTGCGTTTTACAGCCCCAGGGCGGTTTCCGTCGAAAACTATACTTACAATATCAGACAATTCCATACCGACGTCAAAAACTACGTGACGGCGGGATACTGCGTCATTGCCTGCATGGGCGATCCCGCTACGGCTAAGAGTTTCGCGGACAGTCTGTATCAGGAAGGCGTGCCGTCGAGATACGCGGACGAGGTCGATGAGTGGCAGAACACCCTTTTCGTTACCCCTCTTCAGATGAAGCACGGTTTCTGTTATCCGTCTGACAGACTCGTCATCGTAGGTAAAAGAGACCTTCTCAAAGGCAGCGGCATAAGGAACGAAGCGTCCAAAACGCGCATATTCACGTTGCCCAAAGTCGGCGATTACGTCGTACACGAGATACACGGTATAGGTCGCTGTATAGGTACCGAACGCATCAAATACCGCGACGTAGAACGCGACTACGTTGTCATCGAATACGCCGAAGGCGGACTTTTGCAGGTGCCCATCGACCAGATGGACAGACTGAGCAGATATTCGGGAAGCGACCGTGTGCCCAAGTTGTCGAAGCTGGGCGGCAAGGACTTCGAAAAGACGAAGAAACAGGTCGAGAAGTCGATAAAGAAGATGGCGATAAACCTCGTTCAGCTTTAC
This sequence comes from Candidatus Ornithoclostridium faecavium, assembly GCA_018714045.1. Lineage (GTDB taxonomy): Bacteria > Bacillota > Clostridia > Christensenellales > UBA3700 > Ornithoclostridium > Ornithoclostridium faecavium. The sequence goes on along the minus strand of DVNX01000073.1, from coordinate 6,496 downwards.
GCGGCGAGGCATAAGGCGAAAGGACACGTTTATCCGCCCGACACCCCCGAACAGAAGAGGTTCGAGGACGCTTTCCCGTACGAAGAGACTGCCGACCAGCTCAAGGCGACCGCTGAAATAAAAGCGGATATGGAAAAAGGCATGGTCATGGACAGGCTTCTTTGCGGCGACGTGGGTTACGGCAAGACAGAGGTCGCTTTCCGCGCGATGTTCAAGACCGTGATGGAAGCCAAGCAGGCAGTCATACTCGCTCCGACGACGATACTCGCTTCGCAGCATTACGAAACGGCTAAGGAGAGGTTCGAAGGTTTCGGATTGCAGATAGAGCTTCTCAACAGATTCAGGACTAAAGAACAGATAGCAAAGGCGCTCGAAAACGCGAAAAACGGCAAGGCGAACATTGTCATCGGCACTCACAGGCTTCTTTCCAAAGACGTCGAATTTTTCGATCTGGGGCTCATCGTTCAGGACGAGGAACAGCGTTTCGGCGTAGAGCACAAGGAAAAACTCAAATTGCTCAGAAGCGACGTCAACGTGCTGACCTTGTCTGCGACTCCCATACCGAGAACGCTCAATATGGCGCTCAGCGGGATAAGGGATATAAGCGTTCTCGAAACTCCGCCCGCGACGAGAATACCAGTTCAGACTTACGTGACAGAGCTTACGGACGCGCTTGTACGCGACGCCGTAGGCAGAGAGCTGGCGCGCGGCGGTCAGGTATTTATACTGTACAACAGGGTGGAGACTATCGCGGAATTCGCGGACAAGATAAGAAATATCGTGCCTGAGGCGCGCATAGTCGTCGGTCACGGTCAGATGGACGGGAACGAACTGGAAAACACGATGCAGACGTTTTTCTCCAAACAGGCTGACGTGCTTATCTGCACGACGATAATAGAAAACGGCATTGACGTTCCCGATGCCAATACCCTGATAGTCTGCGATGCGGACAGGCTGGGACTCGCGCAACTGTATCAATTAAGAGGGCGCGTGGGCAGACGCAACAGGATAGCGTACGCGTACTTTACGACCGCGCAGGGCAAAGTTCTGACGGGCGACGCGGCGAAGAGACTTACCGCGATAATGGATTATACCGAATTCGGCAGCGGCTTCAAGATTGCTATGCGCGACCTCGAAATACGCGGTGCGGGAAATATCCTCGGCAGAGAACAGCACGGACATATCGCTAAGATAGGTTACGACCTGTATTGCAAGCTGCTCGCAAGGTGCGTTGCGGAGCTGAGGGGAGAGGAGAGTATCGAGGACGCAGAGGTAGAGGTCAACGTCGCGATAAACGCTTATCTCGATTCTCATTACGTTACCGACGTCGATTCGAGGCTGAAGATTTTCCGCACGATCGCCGATCTGTGCGGACCCGAGGACGCGCTCGGATTTATAGACAGACTGCGCGAACATTACGGACCCGTGCCCAAGCCTCTCGTAAACCTCATAAATATCGCGGTCGCGAAGAATTACGCGAAGAGACTGGGCGTTAAGAGGATAACGGTAGGAGACAGAATGGCTGAGATAGTGTTCAAAGACGCCGAACACGTACGCAATAAGCGCGTTTTCGACGCTCTGTCGCAGATGAGCGAAACGTGCAGCCTTACGAACGACGCAGAACCTAAGGTCGTGTTCGATTGCAAATTCCTGCCCAATGAACGCAAGTTTGCTCTCGTATGCGAGTTTTTGAGCAAATCGGTCAAAACTTTTGAATAAAACGTTTTACAACACGGGAAACGTTGTGTATAATAATATAAGTAGTATTTTATTTTTAAAATAAAAGGAGCAAATGTAATGAAAAGAAAATTGCTTGCAATCGTGATAGTCGTCGCCGTTATCGCTTCGTTGACGGTGGGCTGTTCTTCCGGCATTTTCGAAATCGACGGAAACAGAGATTATCATCAAGTAGTTGCAACTGTTCAGTACAATCAGATGAGCGCGCCGATATATAAGGGCGACGTTCTGGTTTCTTACAGCCAGTACGCACCTATCTATATGCAGTATTACGGCATGTCTTCGGAAGAAGTCGTAGAGTATCTCTATCAGAACCTTTCCAGACAGAAGCTCGTTCTGCTTTACGCAAAGGATTATCTCGCTAAGAACGATCTCGGCATTACCGACGACGCGGCGATAGCGAAGCTCTCCAACGAAGACTTCCTGACCGTGGACGAGATCAGATATTGCATCGAAAAGACCAACAAGACCTTCGAGGACAGCTGGCAGCAGCTTATCAGCGACCTTGAAGACGAACAGGCGCAGAACTCCGGAGACTCGGACGAAGAGGAAGAGGAGACTGAAGAAGACGAAGATCTTCTTGAGGCGCGCCCCGGCAGAGAAGAAGAGGAAGAATCCGACGAATACGTCGACCAGGGGCTTACCGATAAGAATGAACTTCCCGAAAAGTTCGTCGATTACGTGAACGACAAGATCTCTTCCGAAGAGGACAAAGACGCTCAGAAGAATATGCAGAGCGCGCTTAACGATCTCAATAAGAACCTCGAAAGCAGCTATAAGGATTACGATTATTATCTGAACAGCTATTACGAGACCAGGATCCTCGAAAAATACGAGGAAATGCTGGGAGATTCTCTGCTTGAGATAACTGACGATGAGATAAACACCTATTACACTAAGCTGAAAAACACTCAGATAAGCAATTATATCGACGAATCTGCGTATTCGAGCGCGCTTTCGTCTGCAACTAATCTTATCTACCATACGACTAAAGGCTATTCGCAGGTCAGAAGCATTCTGCTTAAGTTCAGCGAAGATCAGACCGCTGCTCTCGAAAACGTTCAGTCCCTTCTCGAAGGCAACGATACCGCGATTGAAAATTACCGCGCGCTTCTCGCTCTCGGCAGCGACGTGGTCAGCAGCGAAGAACTCGGCATCTACGAAAACCTTACCGATAACGGCATTAAGGTCAACGTAAGCAATCCCGATTACAACGCTGACGAAGACGAACTCAAAGACGCGTATACCGATCTCGGCGTCGATTACCGCGTGATCCTTTATGCGATGGCTAACGATATCGCTGAAAAGGCGGACAAGCTCGTTGAGGCTGCGAAGGCTCAGGGCATCACCGATGCGGATCAGCTCGAAGCCGTCAGAAATTACGCTTTGAGCGAAGCTGTCACCGACTGGCTGTATCTCGTCAACGACGACGACGGAATGTTTGAAAGCGACACTTATACCGTGACTCCCGACGGTTCTTCTTCCACTTACGTCGAAGAATACACCGTACTTGCGAGAAAGCTCGCGGCTCAGGGCGCAGGCAGCTATTACAACGAAAGCGCGGATAACTTCAAAGAAGGCATTGCTCTCAGCTATACCGTAGAAGAGGGCAAGACTCCGACAGAACTCTTAGAGCAGGCTAACGGAAAGACTTATTCGATATCTTCCGAGGTAATGAAGTCTACCGACGAAAACGACGAAGAACTTTCGACGACCGTTTACACTCTCAAGACTGAAGAAGGCAATGAGATAAGCTTTATCGTCAACGACTACGGCATTCACGTGGTATTTGTAAAGAGCCTGTTCCTCGACGACTCCCAGTCTTCCGCGATCACTGAGATCAAGGATGAGGACGGCGAAGTAAAGGGATACCTGGTCGGTCCGGATTACAAATATTCGACTGAAGTCAAGGTTGAATACGTCAAGGACGAAAACGGCGATAAAACCGATGAGATCAAAGAGATCACCGTTGAGATAAAGACCGTAAAGGAAGTGCTCAAAGAGTCTATCAAGGACGGCAAGATAAGCGACAACTACAACGACGAAATGAATAAATTCCTGCAGGATTACGCAGAAAAATGTATTGAGCAGAATTCTAAGGTATACAAAAAAATACTCAAAGAAGTTCAGTAAAATAAGATTGATAAAAGGAGCGGCAAGTCCGCTCCTTTTTTATTTTCAGAGGCAGCGAGGCAGGGCGAAAAGCGAGGCTTTTTCAGCGGTTCGATTAAATATATGCGTCCGATTCACGACCGATAAAATAAAAAAGAAAACAATGAGAGCATATCGTAGCTGCGTTTTTTCTGATATCGGAACATAAAGAATTATATTATGTTGTTGATTTTTCGGCTGTAAAATAATACAATATATATATAACTTACGGCAAACGCCATTAGGAGAGAAAATGTCAAAAGAAAAGACTCTGAGCAGTCAACTCATTTATGACGGTAAGATTTTACAGCTTTACAGAGACGACGTTGAGCTTGAGGACGGCAAGACAAGCAAAAGAGAGTACGTACGCCATAGCGGCGGAGCCTGTGTTCTTGCCGTGGACGACGAAGAAAATATCTTTCTCGTAAGTCAGTTCCGTTATCCTTACGGAGCCGAGACTATCGAAATACCCGCGGGAAAACGCGAGAAGGGCGAAGATCCGTTCGTATGCGCGGTAAGGGAGCTTGAAGAGGAGACGGGGCTTGTCGCTGAAAAATACGAATTGATGGCAAGCGTTTATCCGACGCCCGCTTATACAGACGAAATACTCTATCTCTATCTTGCGACGGGATTAACGAAAAAAACTGCGCATCTTGACGAAGGAGAGTTTCTCGGAGTCATCAAAGTTCCTTTTGAAAAGGCGTATCAGATGGCTTTAAGCGGCGAGATACACGACAGCAAGACTCTTGTCGCTATTTACGCATACGCTGCAAAGAAGGCGAGAAAAGAGCTGTAAAGTCGGCATAACATCTTGACTGACTGCAATGGTGGTCGCACTTGAAATGATACGTGCGTAATGCTATTTGCAAAACACGCTGACTCTTGTCAGAAAGGATATAGAAGGGATAAATCAGATCTTATCACGTAAAAAATGTCGCTTGATAAGTGGCGAATGGTATATGAAGAGCGGCCAAAAATAAGCTTTTAATATCAAATAGCAATATCTTAAAAGGCATCTTCTGAAAGACGGGATTGATTTCCGTCTTTTTTTACAACAGATATTCGTTATTAGCTTTTCTGCTTTCTGTATTATCATTTTTATTCGCCGAAAAAGCAAAGTAAAAACGATAATGTGATTTGGTTTGTTTCATTTTTTGATCGTAAATTTATAACGACTACGTGCGCGAGCGAGAATCACAATCGTATAACAAACACGAATTACGTTCGAGAATCAATGCCGATAAGCGCTTTGAATACAAAAAAGACCCGCGGCTGACCGCAGGTCTATTTTATGAACGATTTGGAGAAATTACTTCTTTTTGTTGACGAAAACGTTGTTGGTCGCGGTTTCCTTCTTTATCGGGTTAACGCCGATCCATTCCTTCTTGAGGTTGCCGTTCTCATCGAATCTGTGCGGATAGCAAGCGATCATGGTCTTCTTGATACCGTCTTCGAGAGAGCCGCCGCCGTTGAAGCCGAACTCGTCGTAATGCAGGTGTTTTCTTACCTTGTCGATAACGTCCTGACCGAAATAGAGGTCCTGAGACTGAATGTCTTTCATCAGCTTCTTGTAGTTGAGACCGCTGTCCTGGTTGGTCTTCTTGAGGTCGTTAGCTACCATGTAGCCGCCGATGGTAGCCATCCAGGTGGGAACGCCCATGTAACGCTTTGTAGAGCCGACGTCTTCCATCATCATGTTGATCATGTCTTTGTACTTTCTGTCGTATGCGCCGATAGGAAGCTTGTCGCCGTGCTGTCCGTAGAACGCTGCGGAAACAACGGCTTCCGCGATACCCTGAACGTGGATCATGTTGGTGCCGCCCTTCGGGAACATAATTGCGGGCATCTTAGCAAATCTGTCGAGGAATATCTCTTTCCAGAGCGGCTCGCGCTCAGGCATATTGCCGAAGATGTAGGGGAGTTCGAGAACTACGACGTCCATGCCGCCGTTTTCGGTGCCGCCGCCGACGTTGATGAGGGCGTCAGCCTGCTCGCAACGGACTTTGATATAGGGGTGGTTGTCTGCGAGATGCTTTTCGGGCCATACTCTGTCAAAGTAAGCGAAGTAAGAGTTCAGAAGAACTGCTTTCTTTACGCCTGCTTCCTTAGCAGCTTCGAATACGGGGATAACTTTTTCTACCAGATAGTAGTGGAAGAAATCGTAACCGCTTACGCCGGCGTGAGTATGCATACGGTCGTCCGGACCGACAGCGTAAACCATAACGTCATAGCCCTTGAAATACTCGACGAGCTGTTCTTTGGTAAGGCAGTTTTCGTCAGCGTGCATTTTTTTCAGATTGAAGAGCATACCGTAGTTGACGGTAATTTCCTTCGGCCACCAGCTCTGGTTGAGCGTAATTTCGTTCGGCAGAGCGAGCACAGCGACTTCGACGCCTTGTCTCAGAAACTCTTTGGCGGAGTAGAAACCGAGGAAGCCGGTACCGCCGCAGATGAACACCTTTTTGATATCCAACTTCTTGTTGTCGGTGTTGGTGTTGATGACACTGCTGATGTTTTCCATATTCACCTCTTTATGATAAGTGAAGGATCAAGCGCGGTGTGCGCCCGATCCTTCAAAATTTTTACTTCTTGTCTTTTTCCGCTTCGA
>DVNX01000072.1 GCA_018714045.1 Candidatus Ornithoclostridium faecavium | reverse complement strand
TGCCTCCCGTAGGAGTTTGGGCCGTATCTCAGTCCCAATGTGGCCGATCACCCTCTCAGGTCGGCTACGCATCGTCGCCTTGGTGAGCCGTTACCTCACCAACTAGCTAATGCGACGCGAGCCCATCTTGTACCGGATCGCTCCTTTTACCCCCGCACCATGCGGTGCTGTGGTCTTATACCGTATTAACTACAATTTCTCGTAGGTATCCCGTTGTACAAGGCAGGTTGCTCACGTGTTACTCACCCGTTCGCCACTAAGGTATTGCTACCTTCGTTCGACTTGCATGTGTTAGGCATGCCGCCAGCGTTCGTCCTGAGCCAGGATCAAACTCTCAAGTTCAATCTCTAACTCTTTAAACTCGTTGACTTTGCTTGTGTTTAATTGTACACTCGCTAATTTTTTAAGTTCAAAGCAGTTGTTTTCGCTTTTATGCTTAACTTCTACTTCTCACCTTTCTGTTCAGTTTTTAATGTCCGTTTTATCGCTGTCTTTCTCAGACAGCTTTGTAATTGTAGCATACCCGTTTTTTAAAGTCAACGGATTTTTTACCGATTTTTACAAATTTTTAATATTTTTCCATACGTATGCTTATACGCGCGCGAATATCTTTAAAACAGTATTATACGTCATTATACGTCGTATTTGCGTTCAATGACTCCGCCGCCTATACAAGCGTCTCCGCGATACAGCACGGCATACTGTCCTTCCGCGATCGCTCTTTGCGCGCGTTCGAAAACAAGCCTTACCCCGCCGCCCTTCTTTTTTGTGCAAACAGCCTTCTGAAGCGGCTGACGGTGGCGTATTCTTACCTCGCATTCGAATTCGTCCTCTTCAGGCTCAAAAGGTATATAATTGAAACCGTCCGTTTCTAATGCATTGTGATACAAAAGAGACTGATCGCCCTTTGATACGTATAAGATATTCTTTTCGACGTCTTTCCCGACAACGAACCATGCGCCGTCTGCCGCACCTTTCACGCCGCCTATGCCGAGTCCTTTACGCTGACCCAGGGTATAATAGAAAACGCCGTCGTGTTTCCCGACAATTTTCCCGCCCGTGTCGATTATATCCCCTTCCTGCATCGGTATGTATTTTGACAGGAAAGTTCTGAAATTGCGCTCGCCGATAAAGCATATCCCCGTGCTGTCCTTCTTTTCCGCCGTAGACAATCCGTATTTTGCGGCAAGCTCTCTGACAGTCGGCTTATCCAGATCTCCTATCGGAAACAGTACGTCTTTGAGCTGATCCGAGGTCACCTGATTGAGAAAGTAAGTCTGATCCTTATTCTGATCTTTCGCCTTTAAAAGAAAGTTCGCCCCGTCCTCTCTGTGCAGCACGTTGCAATAATGCCCCGTAGCAATATAGTCCGCGCCCATCTTTCTCGCCTGCTCGACGAACGGCGCGAATTTTATCTCGCGGTTGCAAAGTACGTCGGGATTTGGCGTCCTGCCCTTCTTATATTCTTCGACGAAATGCTTAAAAACCCTGTCGTAATACTCGTTTGCGAAATCTATGCTGTAATACGGCACGCCTATCTTAGCGCATACGGAGCGTACGTCGTAAAAATCCTCGTCAGCCGTACAACAACCGCTGTCGTCCTTTTCATGCCAGTTGCGCATAAAAAGCCCGACGACGTCGTAGCCCTGCTCTTTAAGAAGCAGAGCCGCCAGGGAGCTGTCCACGCCCCCGCTCATACCGACAACGACTCTTTTTGCCATATTACCTCTCTGTCCGCTTTTTGCAGCATAGCTATTATAATATAAAAATCATAAATTTACAACAAAATAACGGCGCAGGTATTGCCCGCGCCGTCTTACGCAACGATTTTCTATGATTTTATCAATTTGCCGTATCGTCATCATAACTTATCTCAAGGTTACGTTAAGATATCTGCTGCCGTCTGCAAGTTTTGAAAGTCCCACGTTCACGTTACCCTTCCTCGCTCCTATGTGAACGTCTCCGTTTGCATTCGAAACCGATATCTCGCAACCGAGCTTTTTGAACGTTTTTTCAAAATCCGCATTAGACGAATCAACCGTTATCCCGCATATACATATATCCGGATCGGTTATCTCGATAGTTACTATCTTTTTGCTGTCGGAGTCTCGGGGATACGGATGTACCGCATACAACACATACTCTTCGGGAAGCCCGTTTGCGTTGCCGTTTTTGTCGAAACCCGAAGGCTCGTAACCTTTTGCAAGATACCATGCAGGCTCGGAACTGTTCCACCACATTCTTTGACAAAGGCTCTCTTCGTCCTCGACCTCATACTTTACCCAAAATTCCAGATTTGTTTTCTCGGGCTTGACGTCAAGCGATATGTCGTCCGCCCCGCACCCTGCAAGAACGACTAAAAGAGCCCACACTATAACCAAAACCATCAAAACCGACTTTTTCATTTTCCTTCACTCTTTGACCTGAACTGTTTGAGAAGCCGTATAACGCTCTTATATCTTTCGTTATATATACGCACGCACGATTTGATTTTTCGACTTGGTACAAATCTTTTATTTCGTCGGATATGCCTCTCTTCTTTCAGCAGGAGATCCAGACCTTAGCTTCCCTTTCTCTTCAAGTCCTCTGAAATGAGATACTGCGATTATATCCATAACCGCGAAAACGTACGCAAAAAGCGGCAAGGCGATCAGTATAGCAAGCAGCGCGCCCGTTACAAAATAAAGGACGATAATTATTACCGCGTTTATGCCTATAAGCGCAAAGCCCGACAATACGAGTTTCAGCGAATTTTTCAGATTGAATATATCCGTTATCTTATATCCCCTGAAATGGATTATCCAGGTCGTAAACAGGTTTTCAAAAGTGTTGTGAACAAAATACAGCAGTATCACAAAGATAAAGCTGTAAGACCAGAGCGTATTCAATCGCAACTATGCCTCTCAGCGATTTTTCGTCCGCCGAGCTTTTCCTCATAAGAGAACGGCAAAGCACCTGCAATCCGATTATCGACGCCAGCACGCAGGCAACCGTAGTCAACACAACGGTAGTAAGCATGTTTACCGCGTTTTCGATATCGGCTTTTAGTATCTCCGCCGCCCCTTTTAAAAATTCATTATAAAATTCCAGGCTGGTCGCTTCTTCAAAAGTTATATCCTGAAATGTAGCCACTACGAAATTCGCAACGTTTTCATAAGTCTCAGCAGATACAGAGCTTATCACGGAAACTATACCGTGAACGAGAGAGAACAGCATAAGAATTATCACGAGGTATATCAGCCCCATCGCAACGAATACGTACTTTGAATTTTTGAAATAAGTTTTTAGTGCCGCTAAAACCATACTCTTCCCTGTTGACCTTTACGAGAAACCGCCTTATTCTCATGTGGCGAGCGATCTCTGTAAACATTGTAATATATATCTATAAATAAAGCAATAGCGGAAAGCACTCCGACATAACTCATGCACAGCGATACTCTGCTGAAAGCGAACAAAGCGAGCAAGTCGCAAAAAGTTGATAGCAACGCGTGACTTTTTGCGAAAGCGGAAAAGCAAGCCACAAGTCAGACTTTTTGAAAAAAGTCGCGGAAAAGACTTAGCTTTTCCGCGAATGGCGCATCCGAGCGGATTCGTAAGGAGCAAACTTGTTTGCAACGGAATAGCGAACTCAGTGAGCGTCCATATTTCGCTATCGCGAAGGTGTACCGAATAAAAGCGCAGGCTAACCGACTGAAAAAAATAAGAAAGGTATTTTCCTTTCTTATTTTTTTCAGGCTTAAGCACAGCTTTTATCTGGTACACCCGAGCGGATTCGAACCGCTGACCTTCAGAGTCGGAGTCTGACGCTCTATCCAACTGGGCTACGGGTGCCTGACCTCTATTTATTATATCCTATCGCGCTCAGCTTTTCAAATAAAAGCAGGCATTTTATAAAAACGCATATTGACAACTATAAATTATGACCATAAAATAAAATTATGCTGAATTTTTTAACAGATACCCGAAAATCAGTTAAATTTCAAAGTATATAATACGAGAGGACGAGTGAGAAACAAAGAAGACAAAAAAATAGGCAAGCTCATCGTAAAGATTGCCTGCGGAAAGAATTCGGCGCTGGACGAACTCTTTTATAAGACAAAGGAGCAAATGTATTTTGTAGCCTATCGTTACCTGCGCGACAAAAGCAAAATATCCGACGTCCTCAACGACTCATACTTTAAGATATACCGTGCAAGCGCAAGCTATAAGCCTTCTCAGAGCGCGCGAAACTGGATGTATACGATAGTCAAGAATACGGCGTTAACCTACACGCGCACGGATATTTCGCGCGACGAAAGCGAACTGACCGACGTCAGCGCGTGTTCGTCCGACTTTGTAGACGATTGTATTGAAGACTTATCGTTAAAAGCCGCGCTTTCCTCTCTGGACACGGAAAGCCGCACGATAATCGTAATGAAATTCTGGGGCGGCTATACGTTTGCAGAAATAGCCGACGAAATGAAACTGCCGCTTACCACCCTTTACGGCAGATATAAATCCGCACTTAAAGTCATAGAAAAATACATAAAGGAGGGGAACGTATGAAAGATATAGAAAAGAAATTGATTTCAGCCGTGCAAAATACAGGCAACGTTTCTCCTCTTCTCCTCGACAATATCAAAGAGAGAGTCGCGGCGGAGCCTCTCGAAGCTGAAAAAATTAAAGCCGCAAAGGTGAAACGCGGCGTAAAGTTCTCATTCAACTTTATTATGAGCGCTTGCGCTACGTTCGTCGTGTGTATGTTCTGTTTCTACGCCGTGCTGATATTCTTCATGCCGGCAGACGCTATGCCTCCGAACACGGACGATGACTCAAGCACAAACACCCCGTCGCTCAGCGATTACAAGCAGACGGTAATAGACGAGCCTTTCGACGACTATTGCGAAAGAAACGGACTTTCGCTTTTGAAAATAAGCGGAGACTGCGAATTTTATCTGCTGACCGCCCGCGGAGAACCCGACGTTTACAAGTCGGTCTACGCAATAGACGATAAGAAGGTTACGATAATACAGTCAACAGATCAGGTCTTCTTATCCGATATAGATGACGCAATACGGAATTCAACCTTGCGCCTTTATTACGACTGCCGTCTTGCCGAAGAGCTTGCTCTTAATTTCGCGATATACGAAAACGACTCGCAATTCTTAAGCCTTGCTTATCACGATGACGGAAGAGTCGTATTCGTCACGATAGACTACCCTGTCGGAGGAGACGACGGCGTGGGAAGCGGCGGAAAGGATATCGACGATATGAGGAGCGTCCTTGACGATATCCGCAAAAATTACGGTCATTGAGAAAGCGACAATTTGAATTCAAACCGACTTTTTCCGACGGATAAAAATCCGCAACAACTCAACAAAAAAGATACGGAGAGATCCGTATCTTTTTTTACGTGTATTGAGTTTTCAGCTCTTTCAGCCTTCGAACTGAGAATTGTAGAGGGTCGCGTAGAACCCGCCTTTCGCGAGAAGCTCTTCGTGCTTGCCCTGCTCTATCACGTCGCCGTCGCGAAGCACGAGTATCTTATCCGCATCGCGTATCGTGGAAAGTCTGTGCGCGATGATAAAGCTGGTCCTTCCCTGCATAAGTCTGTCCATCGCCTGCTGTATGAGTATTTCGGTACGCGTATCGACGGACGACGTAGCTTCGTCGAGAATAAGCACTGTCGGATCCGCAAGTATCGCGCGGGCGATGGTGAGAAGCTGTTTCTGTCCCTGAGAGATATTGTCCGCTTCTGTATTTATTTCAAAGTCGTAACCGCCGGGAAGAGTCTGGATAAAGTGGTCGGCGCAGGCGATCTTTGCCGCGCGTTTTACCTCTTCGTCAGTTGCGCTCAGTCTGCCGTAACGTATATTTTCCATTATCGTGCCGCTGAAAAGCCAGGTATCCTGCAAGACCATGCCGACCTCGTTTCTCAGCCCTTCACGGGTGAACGAACGGATATTCGTGCCGTCGAGATATATGTCGCCGCCGTTCAGCTCATAGAAGCGCATAAGAAGCTTGACTATCGTCGTCTTGCCCGCGCCGGTAGGTCCGACTATCGCTATGCGCTGACCTTTCTTCACGTCGCAGGAGAAGTCTTTGATTATTATCTTGTCCTCGTTGTAGCCGAAACGCACGTGATCGAAAGTGACGTTGCCCTCGACGTTTTCGGGAACTGCGTCTCCCGTTTCCTGCTCTTCGGGCTGCTCTAAGAAATTGAATATCCTTTCCGCCGCCGCGACCGTAGACTGGAAGGTGTTGGCGATACCCGATATCTGGTTTATAGGCTGGTTGAACTGTCTTACGTACTGGATATAAGACTGAATGTTACCTACCGTCATCTGTATGCCAGCAACGTTGCCGTTCAGCACGAATACGCCGCCGAGAACGCATGCGAGAACGTAATTCAGGTTGCCCACGAATTTCATAACAGGCATCATCATACCCGAGAAGAACTGAGACGACCACGCCGATTCATACAGTTTTGAGTTGTAATCCGAGAATTTCTCTATACTCTTCTCCTCGCCGTTGAACAGGCTTATCACGTTGTGACCCGCGAACATCTCTTCGATATGTCCGTTTACGTGACCGAGGTATTCCTGCTGCATCAGATAGTAACGCTGAGAGCGCTTGATTATCATCATTACGATAAACATAGAGATCGGCACGATCAGAAGGGTTATCAGCGTGAGTATCCAGTTTATCGTGAACATCATCACCATAACGCCGATTATAGTCGTTAAGCTGGTGACGATCTGCGTCAAGCTCTGGTTCAGAGAGTTGGATATCGCGTCCACGTCGTTGGTGATATAACTCATCACCTCGCCGTTGGTCGTCGTATCGAAGAATTTGAGCGGCAGGCTGTCTATCTTATTGTTGATATCGCGACGGAAGCGGTAAGACACCCTCTGCGCGACGCCGGCAAGAAGCAGACCCTGAACGTAAGCGAGTATCGCGGAAACGCATACGAGAGCGATTATCTTCGTCAGTATCGACACGATAACGTCGGTATCTATCTTTGGCGCAGCAGTAAGAGAGGTATTTTCCACTCTCGCGCGGTAAGTCACGGCTAAGCTGTCCAGCGCCTTTGTTGCGCCGAGAGCGCGGAAGAGTTCTCCTGCCGTAGTCGCGTTTTTTGCCTCAACGAGAGCGGACAGTTTAAGATCCATCATCGATTCGTCTATCTCCGCTCCCTCTGGAAGCATTCCCATATCCGCGACGTCGCGGACAGTCAGGTCGGGAAATTGTTCTATCATTTCCAGCTGTTCGTCCGTAAATTCGGGAATTCCGTTTTGGATCTCCGTCGCGTTCTTATAGAAAGTCTTGCTCATCGTTCCCGCGAGGAGTTCGTCTGTCGCTCCGCCTAAGATATCGGGCACGAGAAGGGTCGCGATAACGCTGAATACAGCAAGGACGAACGCGATCACGATCACCGCGAGATCCTTTCTCATATAGCGGACAGTCTTATTCAGAGTTCCGAAGAAGTCTTTTGCCTTTTCTCCCGGAATAGCCGCTCCGCCCGGACCGCCGCCCATAGGACCGCGTCTTTTCAAAGACATTTTTTTCTTGTCTTTCATAATCCGAGTTCCTCCTCCGAAAGCTGAGATTTTGCGATATCCGCGTAAACGGAGCAATTTTTGAGCAGCTCTTCGTGTTTGCCCTGACCGACGATCCTGCCGTCGTCGAGCACTATTATCTTATCCGCGTTCTTTATCGTTCCTACGCGTTGTGCGACCATGATGACCGTCGCTCCCGAAAGTTTTTCTTTTATCGCCTGTCTGAGGTTGGCGTCCGTCTTGAAATCGAGCGCGCTGAAGCTGTCGTCGAACACGTAGATAGGCGCGTTCTTCGCTATCGCGCGTGCAATGGCTATACGCTGTTTCTGTCCGCCCGAAACGTTGTCGCCTCCCTGCGCTATCTCGCTGTCGTAGCCTTCTTCTTTTTCCTCGATGAAATCTTTAGCCTGCGCTATTTCTCCCGCTTCCTTCATTCTTTCGTCAGACATTTCCGGATCCGAGTACTTGACGTTCGTCGCGATAGTTCCAGAGAAAAGGATATTCTTCTGCGGCACGAAACCGATGCTTTCGCGCAGCTTTTTCAGATCGAAATCGCGCACGTCCGTGCCGCCTATCGTTATCTTTCCTTCCGTGACGTCTGCAAGGCGCGGCAAGAGATTGACTATCGTGGATTTGCCTGAACCTGTACTGCCGATTATAGCTACCGTTTCGCCTTTCTTTACGGTAAAGCTTATGCCCTCGACCGCCTCGGTCTCCCCGCCGTAGCTGTAACCGACGTTGTCGAATACGATATCTCCGTCAACGGGGGCGTCAACGGTGACTTCTCTGTTCTGCACGGTTATAGGAGTTGTCAGAACTTCGCTGACTCTTCCTGCGGAAACTGCCGCACGCGGCATAAGGACGAACGCCATCGAAAGCATCATGAACGACATTATGATCTGCATCGCGTACTGAATGAATGCCATCATATTCGCTACCTGCGTGATATCTTCTGCGGTATATGCCGCTATCCAGATGACCGCGACCGAAACGCCGAACATGACGAGAGTAATATACGGCGAAAGCAATGCCATTACTCTGTACGCGAAAAGACTTGTCTTCGTAAGATCCTTGTTAGCCTTATCGAACCTCTCCTCTTCGTAGCTTTGAGTATTGAAAGCCCTGATGACCATAAGTCCGTTGAGTTCGTCGTTAGCGACCTGGTTTACGCGGTCTATCTGGCGCTGCAATACTTTGAACTTGGGAAGAACGGTGATTATAAGCACCGCGACCAGCACGAGAAGAGTTGCGACCGCTACGCCGACGACTATTATCATAGAGTTCATGCCTTCGCTCATTCTTACCGCCTTGATCACGCCGCCGACGCCCATGATAGGAGCGTACATTACCATTCTCAAAAACATGACGGTAAACGTCTGCACCTGAGTGATATCGTTGGTCGCCCTGGTGATGAGCGAAGATATCGAAAACTTGTCGAACTCCGCGTTTGCGAAATTGCTGACCTTAATAAAAACGTCGTTTCTGAGATCTCTCGATATTGACGCCGCCGCGCGCGAAGCGAAAAAGCTCACGCAAACCGACGACACGCTTCCCGCGAGAGCGACGCCCAGCATGATCAGACCGTATTTGTAGACCGTCGGCATATCCCCGACCGCGATACCGTCAGCGACGATTTGCGACATATAAGTCGGCAGCTGAAGTTCGCATAGCGCTTCGCAGGTCAGAAAAGCGAGCGACAACAATATGATCCACCAGTATTTGACGTAATACTTGAAAATTGTTTTTGTCACTTTGATTCTCCGAAAACGACCTGCCTTTTAAGCGGGTCGATTAAAATTTATTGCCAATAATCATTGTACTACACGTATGCGTATTTGTAAACAGCGAAAAAGCGGCGCTATGCCAAATTTTGGTAAAAAAATCGTTAAAACAGTATTAAAAAGAAAAAACCAAGCGTTTTAGAGCAAAAGCGCATGATAAAAGGTTTTTCAACTCTGTCCGCCCGTTTGCAGGTAAGCGTTCCAAAGTCGTCGCAACGCTTCTCCTGATTTTTACTGCAAACCGTATTTATAATCACGTAAGACGGTAAGCATGCGGACGCAATCATAAGAAACGTCGGGCAATCTTTTCACGACAGTTTCTTTATTATTTGTATTATTAATATATCAATATATATCGCGCTTTCTTTCGGAACAGCCGCGGCGTCCCGACCGTAAAGACAGATCAGGATCCCTGATCGCGCCTCTTCGGTAACCGTCGAAAAAGCATAAAAAATCCGCTCCGAAAAACGGAGCGGATACATCGTTGCGATAATCTTGTTATCTCTTGCTGAACTGAGGAGCTTTTCTCGCTTTCTTCAAGCCGTACTTCTTTCTCTCCTTGGTTCTGGAATCTCTGGTCAGGAAGCCCGCCTTTTTGAGCTCTGCCTTGTAAGCTTCGTCCGCGAGAACGAGCGCTCTTGCGATGCCGTGTCTGATAGCGCCTGCCTGTCCGGTATAACCGCCGCCGCAAACGTTTACGCAAACGTCGAACTTGCCGACAGCTTCAACGAGCTCAAGCGGCTGACGAACGATGAGTTTGAGCGTGTCGAGACCGAAATAGTTGTCGATATCTCTCTTGTTGATGGTGATGGTACCGTTACCGCCGGGGATAAGTCTGACTCTTGCGATAGCCTTCTTTCTTCTGCCCGTACCCCAGTACTGAACCTTTTTCTTAGTCTTCTTAGTAGCCATATCTCTTTACGCTCCTTATTAGAATTTCAATTCTTCGGGCATCTGCGCCTGATGATTGTGTTCAGCACCCGCATAAACTCTGAGGTGCTTGAGCATCTTTCTGCCCAGCGAGTTTTTGGGGAGCATACCCTTTACAGCGAGCATAACAGCGGCTTCGGGCTTGGTTTCCATAAGTTTCTTGTACTGGATCTGCTTCAGACCTCCGACGTAACCGGTGTGGTAAGTATGGAATTTCTTTTCCAGCTTCTTGCCGGTGAGAACTACTTTGGAGCAGTTGATAACGATGACGTTATCGCCGGTATCGACGTTGGGGGTGTAAGTCGGCTTATTCTTGCCTTTGAGAACGGAAGCGACGTTGCTTGCCAGTCTACCGAGTACCATATCGGTAGCGTCGACAACATACCACTTCTTCTGAATCTCTTCGGGCTTAGCCATATATGTCTTCATGGTGAGACCTCCGTGTATTATTCTTTGTCTTGCCCGATACCACGTAAAAGAGGGGCTATTCTTTAACGTTTTTTCGTGCGTGCGTATTTATATTATCAATATTGCCCCTGCTTGTCAACGTTTTTTTAACGCATTTTGAGAATTTTTTACAAAATTTTCGCTGCCGTCGGCGCAGAAAAGTCTGTCAGATATTGTCGTAACCCTCGTAATAAACCTTTTCCAGGTACAGCCCGCAGCCCTCCAAGGTCTTACCCGCGTCGCTCCTCTTCTTGCTTTTTATTATCTCGGGTATCTGCTCCAGCGCAAACCTGCCCCTGCCCAGATCGATGAGCGTGCCCGTTATCGCCCTGACCATATTGTGCAGAAAACCGTTGCCCGTATAGTAAAAATCAAGTTGTCTTCCTTCTTCCGACACTTCGATATGCATATCGTATATCGTCCTTACCGTCGTTCTGACCTGCGCGCCCGACAACATAAAGCTTCTGAAATCGTGTTCGCCGACAAAATAATCGCACGCCTTCTGCATGAGCGGCACGTCAAGGTCGTAAAAGCATACGTGATTGTATTTCTGCTTTAGCGGACTGTGTATTTTCGAAAGATATACGCGGTAAACGTAAGTCTTTTTCTTAGCACCGAAACGCGCGTGGAAATTTTCGTCCACCTTTACGCATTTCTTTATCGCTATATCCGTCGGCAATAAAGGGTTCATTCTCCAGCCGAAATCCGAACAGTCTATCTCAACGTTGCTGTCGAAATGCACGACCTGCCCTCTCGCGTGAACGCCAGCGTCCGTCCTGCCGCTGGCTATCACCGTAACGCCGTGTTGCAGTTTGAGCGACAACGCTTCTTCGAGAGCCTGCTGAACGGAAGGCAGCCCCTGCTGTCTCTGAAAGCCGTGGTAATTCGTGCCGTCGTATTCTATGACCAAAGCGTATCTGTTCATGCGAAAAGCCCCTTGAAGA
Organism: Candidatus Ornithoclostridium faecavium; assembly: GCA_018714045.1. Classification (GTDB taxonomy): domain Bacteria; phylum Bacillota; class Clostridia; order Christensenellales; family UBA3700; genus Ornithoclostridium; species Ornithoclostridium faecavium. Next base: position 1,669 of record DVNX01000072.1, on the reverse strand, counting down.
ATTCGACGATATACTTGTCAGCGCCGCCGAGGAGATACTTGTCGAGGAATATAAGCGTAGCGAACGCGGCTACGAACAGGAACGCGACCGCGTCTTTCCACGAAAGTCTGAGTACTTTCATCTTAGTGCGATGCTCAGTCGCGTTATAACAACGTGCGTCGAGAGCGTCCGCAAGCTCGTCCGCTCTCCTTATAGCGCTCACGAAAAGCGGTATCAGCACGGGAAGCATAGCCTTTACTTTTTTGATAAGTCCGCCCGTGTCTATCTCAGCCCCTCTCGCCTTCTGAGCCATCATTATTTTATCCGTTTCGTCCATAAGCCCTGGTATAAAACGAAGCGCGATGCTCATGATGAGAGCTATATCGTGCACGGGTACTTTTATAAGCTTTAAAGGAGACAGAAGACTTTCTATCGCGTCGGTAAGTTCCATAGGCGTCGTCGTAAAAGAAAGAAGCGAAGTACCCATCACCAGAAGGGAGATCCTGAGCGCCATCTTTATAGCGAAATCTATGCCGCCGAGCGTTATTTTTATCTTCCACCACTCAAAAAGCACCTTTCCGCTGTCGTAGAAAAAAATATTGATTATCGCGGTGAAAATCATTATAAATATAATGGCTTTAACGCTTTTTACAACGTTTCTGACGGGTATTTTGCTTATCAGACAAACCGAGACGAGAAAGAGCGCGACGAGAGCGTATCCCGCATAAGAGGATACGAAAAATATCGTCACCATGAATATTATCGAAAAGATGACTTTGGCGCGGGGGTCGAGTCTGTGAACGATCGAACCTGTGGGATAATACTGTCCGAAAGATACGTCTCTCATTGTTTATCCTCCCCTTTTTTCCCGCACGCGGCGCCGTAGATATCAAAGTCAAAAGCGCTGAAATTCAGATCTTCGCTAACCGTTTTATCTATATGTTTTTTATTGTATGCCTTGACTATCGCGCGAAGAAGATCGTTAAGCGAAACTATATCGCCTTCAAGCTCTACTCCCCTTTTTCTGAGCTTTTCCGCTATCCTGACCGCCTTGGGTATTTCAAGCCCTACGGCGTGCAGCTCGTCCGCGTGACGGAACAGCTCGTTCATCGGCAGATCGAACATGACTTTGCCGTCGTTGAAAACGACTATCCTGCTGGCAAAACGCGTTATCTCGTCCACATCGTGCGATATGACTATGACGGTGGGCGAACACTCCTTTTTGAGATGAGTTATAAGCGATAGTATCTGCTCTTTGCCGTAAGGATCGAGACCTGCGGTAGGCTCGTCGAGAATAAGCACCCTCGGCTGCATAGCGATTATGCCCGCGATAGCCACGCGGCGCTTTTGTCCGCCCGAGAGTTCGAACGGCGCGCGGTCTTTTATATCCTCGTAATCCAGTCCGACCAGCTCTATCGCTCTCTTGACGCGTCTTCTGACCTCTTCGTCGTCCAGCCCCATGTTTTTGGGTCCGAAAGCTACGTCCTTTTCCACCGTGTCTTCGAAAAGCTGATATTCGGGATACTGGAACACCATACCCACGGTACCGCGCAGACGGCGCAGATCGCTTTTGTTCTTTTTGTCGGGAACTAATTTAATATCGAAAACGTCTATCTCGCCGCTCTGCAACTTGAACAGACCGTTGAGGTGCATTATAAATGTGGACTTGCCGCTGCCGGTATGCCCGATT
>DVNX01000071.1 GCA_018714045.1 Candidatus Ornithoclostridium faecavium | reverse complement strand
CACTCGCAGTTGTGGTTTATCGTCTCGTTGGTCATCATACGGCGCATATCCGTTCTGCCCGACGGGTCGCCGATCTTACCCGTACCTCCGCCGATGAGTACGATGGGTTTGTGACCCGCCTTCTGCATATGGCTCATAGCCATCAGCGCGAGGAAGTGTCCCACGTGCAGACTGTCCGCAGTAGGGTCGAAACCTATATAGAACGGAACGCTCTCCTTGCCGAGCATCTCGTAAAGCTCGTCCTCGAAAACCACCTGTTTGATGAAACCTCTGGCTTTCAGCGTGTCCATAATGTTCGTGCCGTTCATACTTGTCTCCTTTTTTGTATACGTTTTCAATAATTATACCACCCTTTCTTTACGTTGTAAAACGATATTTTCCTTTTTTATTCAATAAAACGGGGTTTTTACTCAATATCCTCACATACACCGAACAACTTTTCAACAGTCGGCGCGCCTGTTCCTTTTTACATTAACAGCGTCAGCGTATATTTTTCCGTTTTATGCGTACGATAACCGCAAAGAGAGGTGCGTTATGAAAAGAAACAACAATTACCTGCTTATACTCGCCGTACTTCTGCTCGCGGTAGCGCTGGTAGCGTTATGGGGCTGCGAAAAAGGCGAGACCGCATTCGCGAACTATACTCCCGAAGACTTCGTATCGCTAAGCAATTTCACTCTTAAAACGAATACGAAGCCCGATTCGGTTATAAGATACGTGCTGACCGACGACAAGCTTTACTATTCGTCAACGCATATAGGAGACGGCTATACGAACACCGTCTATTATTCTTTCGCTAAAAACGAAAACAAAGAATACAGCGAAGGGAGCTGGAAGGATATAGAAGACGTCGACGCAGACAAGTATCTGAACAGTATCGAAAACGCGTGCGGACTGATTTACAACAAGCTCGACGCGACACAGTTTCAGGAGATCCGAGGGGAAAAACTCAAATTCTCAGTAGATCCCGAAACTTTTTTCAAACAAGCGTACAGACAGATCTATCAGCATTATTTCGGCACCGATTACTCCGAAGAGGATTTTTCAGCCGATTTTGAGCAGAACGCTCCCTCTCTTTTCGGGGATATGAACGGATTTTCGGTAACTTTAGACTGCTCTGAAGCGGATAAAATGACCCTCGTCATTGAAAACAAAAACGAAAAAAGCCGCGACGTCTACGAATATTACGCGATAGATTCGACTAAGATAGAACTTCCCGAATAATAAACAAATATAAGATTTCCTGAATAAAGCGACATGAGAACGGATCGTCCGTTCTCCTCCTGCCTTAGGCGTACATAGGCTCCGAAATTCAAATCGCCGTTTTTTTTATACGAAAAGCGTGTGCGCGCACAAAATTTTTACTATCCTCTCTTTTTTCTTTGATATTTTTTTCACTATATGATATAATCCAATCGACGCAAGAAATTTTTAAGGAGGATTTTCCTAATGGAATATTCACGTGAAGTTCTGAATATGTGCAAAGTTGCCAAAGGCGCGAATCACGGTCCGGCTCCTATTCCCGAAGAAGCTAAATGGGTTCAGGCGAAAGAGATCAAGGATATCAGCGGTTTCACCCACGGCGTAGGCTGGTGCGCTCCTCAGCAGGGCGCCTGCAAGCTGTCTCTGAACGTTAAGAACGGTATCATCGAAGAAGCTCTCGTAGAGACTCTCGGTTGCTCCGGTATGACCCACTCTGCTGCTATGGCTGCTGAGATCCTGCCCGGCAAGACCATTCTCGAAGCGCTCAACACCGACCTCGTATGCGACGCTATCAACACCGCGATGAGAGAGCTGTTCCTTCAGATCGTTTACGGTCGTACTCAGTCCGCTTTCTCTGAAAACGGCCTCAGCATCGGCAGCGGTCTCGAAGACCTCGGCAAGGGTCTGCGTTCTCAGGTAGGCACGATGTACAGCACCAACGCAAAGGGCGTTCGTTACCTTGAAATGGCTGAGGGTTACGTTACCCACATCGGTCTCGACAAGGACGATCAGGTCATCGGCTACGAATTCGTCAACCTCGGCAAGATGATGGAAGACATCAAAAACGGCATGGACGCCAACGAGGCTGTCAAGAAGCACACCAAGAGCTACGGCAGATACAACGAAGCGGTCAAGAAAATCGACCCGCGTAAAGAATAAGGAGGTTCTGACTTATGGCAGTTACGTTTGAAAGTTACGAAAGAAGAATAGATAAGATCAACAAGTGCCTCGCTGAGTACGGTATCAAGGACTTGGAGGACGCCAGAAAAGTCTGCCTCGACAAGGGTATCGACGTTGAAAGCATCGTAAAAGGCATTCAGCCTATCGCGTTCGAGAACGCGGTTTGGGCTTACACCGTAGGTTGCGCGGTCGCTATCAAGAAGAATTGCAAGAAAGCAAGCGAAGCGGCTGAAGCTATCGGTATCGGTCTGCAGAGCTTCTGCATCCCCGGCTCCGTCGCGGATCAGAGAAAGGTCGGACTCGGTCACGGAAACCTCGCGGCTATGCTGCTCAGAGAACAGACTAAGTGTTTCGCTTTCCTCGCAGGTCACGAATCCTTCGCTGCTGCTGAAGGCGCTATCGGTATCGCGCGTACCGCTAACACCGTCAGAAAAGAGCCCCTTCAGGTCATCCTCAACGGTCTCGGCAAGGACGCTGCTCAGATAATCAGCCGTATCAACGGTTTCACCTATGTTCAGACTAAACTCGACTACTACACCGGCGAGCTTAAGATCGTCAACACGACTTCTTACAGCGACGGCGAGCGCAGCAAGGTAAGAGTTTACGGCGCTGACGACGTTGTTGAAGGCGTTGAGATCATGAAGCACGAGAAGGTAGACGTTTCCATCACCGGTAACTCCACCAACCCGACCAGATTCCAGCACCCCGTCGCAGGTACCTACAAGAAATGGTGCGTTGAGAACGGCAAGAAGTACTTCTCCGTTGCAAGCGGCGGCGGCACAGGCCGTACCCTCCACCCGGACAACATGGCTGCAGGTCCCGCAAGCTACGGCATGACCGACACTATGGGTCGTATGCACAGCGACGCTCAGTTCGCAGGCTCCTCTTCCGTTCCCGCTCACGTAGAGATGATGGGTCTTATCGGTATGGGCAACAACCCGATGGTCGGCGCAAGCGTTGCATGCGCTGTCGCAGTCGAAAAGGCTCTCGCTTAACAAACGGGTCTTACACGATAAATTTAAAAGCCACCCCGCAAAGGGTGGCTTTTCTTTATCTATGCGCGTCAATTATTATTAATAATACTCTCATTTATGACGTCGACGTTCGCGATAAGATCTTGAAAGAAACAATCTGCGTCTCTTTCGATACTTTTTCTGTAAATGTCTGTTTCGATTTTACCCGCAATAAATGTAAGTCAACACGACCGCGCCTACCGACAGCACAGCAAAAATCGGAACGAGAAGGCAGAAATACCAGTGTTTCGTCTTGTGTCTGCAAATGAGCATTCCGAGAAGTCCGCCTACGCCGCCCATAAGAAAACTCGCCGTAAGCAGCGCGGCTTCGGATATTCTCCGCTTCCCTCTTTTCGCTTTTGATTTGTCTATACCAGACCAGAATAATACAAACCAGCCCTGAGGCGCGCCTTTTGTGTGTTTTTTAACGATTCTCCCTTGAAAATATTATAATATTATCTGCGCTCGCCTCGCTAAAACA
>DVNX01000070.1 GCA_018714045.1 Candidatus Ornithoclostridium faecavium | reverse complement strand
GAGCAGTTTTAAGCTGTGTTACCCGTACCTGAGGCAGCAGTATAAGCTTCGCTAAGTTTAACAGGTATCGATATGCGACAGCCGACTAATGCTCCCCGTCACACGGGGACAAGGCATTTAACACAGTAGCTACGTAAATTTGCCGCTTTAAACCAGATTCGTATTATTCTGATCTGGTATACATAGCACGAGCGTGCAAAGGAGGTAAACGCAATGAAAACTCAACAGTACAGCACGGGTCAGAAGCCCGGCAAGGGCAATTACGTCTGCACCAACTGCGGTTTCAGCCTGAAACTGGGTATGGAAGACAAAATGCCGCCTTGCCCCAACTGCAACAATACGACATTTACCAAGGACTGAAAAAAGACGGGACGACAAGTCCCGTTTTTTATTGTCGGTAAATTTTAAGCCGTAATTTCCATAACGTTATTTTTTCACAGAAAAATTATCAGATAAATTCCTCTATCACCGCGTTCGCGACGAGCGCGTATTCAGGTCTTATTCTCAAGGTATTTCCGTCGAACAATACGTAAGGCGCGGTTTTTCCGAGCGCAGACGAATATTGCTTTTCAAAGTCTATGCCGTATCTTTTTTCCAGCTCTTTTACGTTTATCCCGTCTTCGAGTCTGAGTCCGAGCATCAGCGTTTCAGAAAGTTCTTCTTCCTCGGAAAGCTCCTCTTCGGTTTCGTATCGGTGCGAGTCGGAATTTATCCTCGCGATATAACTGTCGACGTCGCTTATATTGTAATATCTCAGCTTTCCGATCTTACCGTGCGCCGCTACTCCGAAGGCGAGATAATCCGCCATAGTCCAGTATTTCATATTGTGCATGCAGACCTTGCCGTTTTTACAGAAATTGCTTGTCTCGTATCTTCTGAAACCGTGAGCCGAAAGCGCCTCGCAAGCGGTATCGTAAAGGCGGGCGCAATCGTCGTCGGACGGCAAAACAAGACCTTCCCTCACTCTCTTTTCGAGTAGCGTACCCTGTTCTACTTTAAGCATATAAGCCGAAACGTGCTCTACCCCCTCTCCAGCCATATAAGAGACGAACTCCTTTACGTCGTCTCCGCTCTGACCTTCAAGTCCCAGCATCAGATCCGCGCTGACGTCGAAACCGTGACCGACCGCGCGTTTCACCGCTTCTTTCGCCGCGGCAGAATCGTGACGGCGACCTATCGCCTTAAGCACATTATCGCTTAAAGACTGCACTCCCAGACTTATCCTGGTTACGCCCGCTTCTTTGAGTTCATCCGCTTTTCCGTCTGTAAAAGTATCGGGATTGCACTCAACCGTAAACTCTTTGATATCGCATTTAAAAGTTGAGATTACGGCGTCCGCTATCTCCTTTACCGCGCCTTTGAAAAGACAAGACGGCGTGCCTCCGCCTATATACAATGTGTCGGCTTCGCCGCTGAAAATTTTCCTGCCCGTGTTTATTTCACGCAATAACGCATTTATAAATTCTCTTTGTTTTCCCTCGCCTTCACATATCGATACGAAGTCGCAGTATGCGCATTTGGAGCGACAGAAAGGTATATGAACGTATATGCCCGCCGCGCTCATTTATCGAATTTGAGTATAGTCATGAACGCTTCGCTGGGAACCTCTACGGAACCTATCTGGCGCATGCGCTTCTTGCCCTCTTTCTGCTTTTCGAGAAGCTTCTTCTTTCTGGTGATATCGCCGCCGTAGCATTTAGCAAGGACGTCTTTTCTCATAGCTTTTACCGTCTCTCTCGCTATGACCTTGCCGCCGATAGCCGCCTGTATCGGTATTTCGAAAAGCTGGCGCGGGATAACCTCTTTGAGCTTTTCTGCGATCCCTCTGCCGCGCGCATACGCCTTTTCGCGGTGCACGATTATGCTGAGCGCGTCGCAGATCTCGCCGTTGAGAAGTATATCCAGCTTTACGAGGTCGCTTTCCTTATACCCTATTATCTCATAGTCGAGACTGGCATATCCTCGCGTACGTGATTTGAGAGAATCGAAAAAGTCGTATATTATCTCGTTGAGCGGCATTTCGTATTCAATCTTTACCCTTGTTGTTTCGAGATAGGTCATGTCGAGGAAGGTGCCGCGTTTGTCCTGACAAAGCTCCATTATGGGTCCCACGTATTCGGGCGGCGTGTACAAGAACGCCTTTACGACAGGTTCTTCCATATGGTCGATATCTCCTGCGGGGGGCAGATTGGACGGGTTGGAAACGAGTACGGTCTCCCCGTTGTTCTTCACCACGTTGTAAGAGACGCCGGGCGCAGTCGTTATCAGGTCGAGATCGAATTCTCTTTCAAGTCTCTCCTGTATTATCTCCATATGCAGAAGCCCTAAAAATCCGCATCTGAAACCGAAACCGAGCGCCGTCGAGACCTCAGGTTCGTACATGAGCGACGCGTCGTTTAATTTGAGTTTTTCAAGCGCGTCCTTAAGGTCGTTGTATCTTGCGCCGTCGGTCGGATATATACCGCAGAACACCATCGGGCTGACCTCTTTGAAGCCGTCGAGGGGCTCTTTCGCTCCGCCCGAAGCGAGCGTTATCGTATCGCCCACCTTTGTGTCGCTTACGTTCTTTATGCTGGCGCACAGATAGCCGACGTCTCCCGCGCTGAGCTCTTCGACAGGGGTCGAACGCGGAGTGAAAACGCCGACTTCGGTAACGTCGAACTCCTTGCCCGTAGCAAAAAATCTGACCTTGTCGCCCGCTTTGACTTTGCCGTCGAATACTCTTATAAAGGAAACGGCGCCTTTATAGCTGTCGTAATAAGAGTCGAATATGAGCGCTTTGAGCGGCTTATCGTAGTCGCCGCGCGGAGGAGGCAGAAGCTCTATGACCTGTTTCAGAACTTCCTCTATGCCTATACCCTCTTTTGCAGATACGAGAGGCGCGTTTTCGGCGTCGAGACCGATGACGTCCTCTATCTCCTTCTTTACCTCGCCCGGGCGCGCTGACGGCAGATCTATTTTATTTATCACGGGGATTATCTCTAAGTCGTTGTCAAGCGCGAGATATACGTTGGTAAGAGTCTGCGCCTCAATGCCCTGCGACGCGTCCACAATGAGTATCGCGCCTTCGCACGCCTTGAGAGAGCGCGAGACTTCGTAAGTAAAGTCTACGTGTCCAGGAGTGTCGATGAGGTTGAATTCGTACTTTTCGCCGTTGTAGGTATAGTTCATTCTTACCGGGGTCAGCTTTATCGTGATACCGCGTTCGCGCTCGATATCCATGCTGTCGAGGAGCTGCTCTTTCGCCTCTCTCTTGCTGACGGTCTCGGTAACGTCCATGATACGGTCGGCAAGAGTGCTCTTGCCGTGGTCGATATGGGCGACTATACAGAAATTTCTTATTTTGCTCTGATCCTTGGGCATATCTTCTCCTTTTGCTCCTAAGGCTTATTTGCCGTATGTCTGTGAAAGTTTAATGAACGACTGCTCTGAACGCGCTATCGTTTCGGGCGATACGCAGTATGCTATCCTGACCCAGCCTTTGCAGCCGAAGCCTGTCGCCGGTACGATGAGAAGCCTTTGCTTCTTCGCTTCCGCGCTGAATCTGATATCGTCTCCGTCGGGCGCCTTGACGAAAAGATAGAACGCTCCTTCGGGCTCAACGTACTCGAAGCCGCATTTATCCATTATCGCTTTGAGCGCCGCGCCGTTCTTTTCGTAATAGCTCACGTCCACGCTTGCGTCAAGGCATTTCGCCGCCGCCCTCTGTATAAGAGAAGGAGCATTTACAAAGCCCAGCACGCGGGTCGCTACGCCGAGGGCGCCGACAAGATCGTCGAAATCGGCGCATTCGGGATTGACCGCGAGATATCCTATTCTCTCGCCTGCGAGAGACAGCGACTTACTGAACGAATAACCGCTCACAGTATTTTCGTAATATTTCGCGGGATATTCCTGCTTCGCTCCGCCGTAGACGAGTTCCCTGTAAGGCTCGTCCGACAAAAGGTATATCGAGGTGCCGTATTCTTTCTGAGCGTCGCGCATAGCATCCGCAAGCGCGGTCAGAGTTTCTTTCCCGTACACTACTCCCGTAGGATTGTTGGGAGTGTTTATTATGACCGCCTTTGTCTTTGAGGTAAGAGCTTTTCTGAATGCCGTTATATCGGGCTGAAAGGTCGGAGGATTGGGCGGGACAACGACAAGTTTACCGTCGTAATTAGAAACGTAATTCGCGTATTCTCCAAAAAAAGGAGCTATGACGACGACTTCGTCGCCCATATCAAGCACTGCTTTTAAAAACACGTTCAGACCGCCCGCGGCTCCTACGCTCATCACTATGCATGACGAGTCGTAATTCATACCGAAGCGCGCGTTGAGGCTGTCTGCGACCGCCTGCCTTACGTCCTCGAATCCCGCATTGGACATATATCCGTGAAGGGTCAGCGCGTCGCAATTTTCAACTTCGCTTACAAGCGCTTCCGCGACCTCTTTCGGCGCAGGCAGATTGGGATTCCCCAAAGAAAAATCGTAGACGTTTTCAGCGCCGTAGACTGCGGCGAGTTTCTTTCCTTCCTCGAACATAGCGCGGATAGCGGAACTGTTTTTCACCATATTACGCATTTTTTCAGAAATCATAAAAACCTCTCGGCACGCACGTTTCGCGCGCCGTTATAAATATTATATAAAAATAGCTGGATTTTAGCAAACGGATTTTATATAATATAATAAGAAAGAAACGAGGTGAACAATATGGATCTTGAGGATTTATCCAAAAAACTCGCGTCGCGCGGATTTATCCCCGTCGTATGCGACAATGCAAAACAGGCTGCGGATAAGATACTTGAGCTGATACCCGCGGACGATACCGTCGGCGCAGGCGGAAGCGTAACTCTTTCTCAGCTTAATATCCCTGAACTTCTCACCGCACGCGGAACGACTCTTTACAGTCACTCCACCGTACCCGAAGAACTGAAAAACAAGGTCTATCAGCTTGCTGCAAGCGCGAAATGGTACCTCGCTTCAGCCAACGCGATAACCGAAAACGGCGAGATAATCAATACCGACGGCTCAGCCAACCGCGTATCCACCCTTATCTTCGGCGTGCCGAATATTATTTACGCCGTGGGTAAAAACAAGATCGTCAAGGATTTCGACGCGGCTGTCGACAGAATACGCAACTATACCTGCCACCTCAACGCTGTGCGTCTGGGAAAATCCACGCCGTGCGCGATAACGGGCAAATGCGCGTACTGCACGGGCAAAGAATGTATGTGCAACGTAACGACTATTGTCCATCATCCGACGCGTTACCAGGAAAAAGTGTACATACTGCTCATAAACGAAGAACTGGGATACTGATATGAAAAACAGAGAATTTTTTAAAGGAATACCGTTCGCTCACCGCGGACTGCACGACAACAAGACAATACCCGAAAACTCGATGGCGGCGTTTAAAAACGCGGTCGAACACGGTTACGGTATAGAATTCGACGTATACCTTACAGACGAAGGCACTCTTATCGTTCATCACGATCCTTCCCTCAAACGCTCATGCGGCGCGAACATCCACCCCGAAAAGATAAAGAACGCCGATCTTGACAAATACAGGCTTTTCGGAACGGACGAAAAAATCCCGCTGTTCAAAGACGTGCTTTCCTTTATCGACGGAAGAGTCAAGCTGATAATAGAGATAAAGGTCACGAAAAAATACGAAAAGACCTGTTCTGCCGTATTCGAAGCGCTTAAAGATTACAAAGGCGAATATTGCTTAGAGTCGTTCGACCCTCGCGCCGTGCTTTTTATGCAAAACAAGAGACCCGACCTCCTCGTCGGTCAGCTCTACGACCCCAATCCTATACAAAGGATATACTGCCACCGCATGAAAACGCACGAAAAAGCGGCATTCCTCGCGGCAAGCGTAAAGACGCTGAAAACAAGATTTTACGAAAAGACTCAGGCAAAAGATCCTTCTGTCGCGATAGTGACCTGGACAATACGCACTCCCGATCAGCTCGCACTCGCAAGATCGAAAGCCGACAATTTCATATTCGAAAGCAACATAAAAGACGACTCGTATATCCCGATGCCGCCCGTAAAATAGATCATATCTGTTACATACTTTACCCTCCGCAGACCGCGGAGGGATTTTTTATCCTTTATTTTCCTTAGGCGTAAAGAATATTCGGTCGCGCCCTCACACACACTAAGCGCGGGAGGTGATAAAATGAAGATCTCTACTCTTATGGGATTCGGCGTGGGCATGGCTACTACGCTCATAGCGGCAAAAGCCGTTTCGAGCGGCGAAGTAAAATCCCGCAGTAAGGCGATAAGAAAAAAGATTGTCAGCCTTCTGGACTAAACAGATGCCCGTAAAGCGCTATATTCCTTTTACCGTATTCACTTTTTGACAGGAAACTAAGCGTATAACCTACACGGGCGCAAAAAATCCGTCCGCGGTTTTGCCGCAGGCGGATTTTTGCAATATAAAGATCTCAGGGTCATTTACCCGTCTTTTCGCTTTGTCTTCTGCGATAGTCCTCTATCGCCGCTTTGATAGCTTCTTCAGCCAGAACGCTGCAATGTATCTTCTGCGGAGGAAGTCCTTCGAGATACTCTACTACCTTTGCGTTGGTGAGTTTGAGCGCGTCGTCCACAGTCATGCCGATGACCATATTGGTCGCAACGCTGCTGGTCGCTACCGCCGCCGCGCAGCCGAATGTGCGGAACTTCGCGTCTGTGATAACGTTGTCCTTTACCTTTATCGTTATCTCCATGATATCGCCGCAGGTAGCGTTGCCAACCTTTCCCGCGCCGTCGTTGTCCTCTATATATCCCACGTTCTGCGGATTTGCGAATTCTTTCATCACTTTTTCGTTATACATACTTTTGTTCTCCTTCGAATTTTTTGAAAAGCGGCGACATTTCTCTGAGTCTCGCCACGACCTCGTATAATTTTTTCAACGTGTATTCCGTTTCTTCCATCGTGTTGTCCTTGCCGAAGCTGAAACGTATGGAACCGTGCGCCAGCTCTATCGGAACGCCCAGAGACAGCAGTACGTAGCTGGGCTCCAAAGATCCGCTTGAGCAGGCAGATCCGCTCGATACGGCTATACCCGCTAAGTCAAGGCTCATCAGTATCGACTCCCCTTCGATATATTCGAACGAGAAATTCGCGTTGGAAGCAAGCCTTCTCGACGTATCGGTGGTGCCGTTGTATCTTACGTCGCTTATATTAGCGAGGACTTCTTTTACGAAATAGTCTCTCAGCGAAGCGATATGAGCGTTGTTCTTTTCCATATCGCGCACGGCTTTTTCTATTGCATATCCCATACCCACTATGCCGGGAGTGTTGAGCGTAGACGCGCGCATATTCCTTTCCTGCTCTCCGCCGTCCATAAAACGCTCTATTCTCACGCCGTTGCGCTTATAAAGAACGCCCACGCCTTTGGGGCCGTAAAACTTATGCGCGCTCATCGAAAGCATATCAATATTGTCTTTTACGACGTCTACCGGTACGTTGCCCACAGCCTGCACGGCATCGGTATGGAAAAGTATTTTGTGCGCCTTAGCGACCTCGCCTATCTCTCTTATCGGCTCTATCGTGCCGACCTCGTTGTTCGCGCTCATCACGGATATGAGTATCGTCTTGTCCGTTATCGCTTCTTCTACCTGCTTTGCGGTCACGAAGCCTTCTTCTGTCACGGGAAGATAAGTGACCTTGAAGCCCTCTTTTTCAAGCTTTTTGCAGGTCTGTATCACCGCAGGATGTTCGATTGCCGTGGTTATTATGTGATCGCCTTTCGCGCGCAAAGCGTGCGCCGCGCCCTTTATAGCCCAGTTGTCGCTTTCAGTGCCGCCCGACGTGAAATAAATTTCAGTCGGCTTCGCGCCGATCGCCTTTGCGACTCTCTCTCTCGCTTCGTCTATCGCGACGAGAGCTTCCCTGCCGAAAAAATGCTGGGACGACCCGTTTCCGTATACTTCTGAAAAATACGGCAGCATCTTCTGCAATACTTCAGCGTCTGTATGCGTAGTAGCCGAATTGTCCAGATAAATTCTGCGTTCCATTCTATTCTCCCTCTACCAGCTCTTTAAGGCTGATACCGTCTAAACATTTGTTGATCTCGCGGTACAGTTTTGCCCATACCCCGTAAGTATGACATGTGGATTTATTACTGCAATCGCCTGACAGACAATCCACTATTTCCAGCCCGTTTTCAAGGCTTCTCAGTATTTCCCCGACGCTTATCTCTTCAGGCGGCCTTTTGAGAAAATATCCCCCGCTGGCTCCTCTGGTCGCGTCGATAAGATTGTCCTTTTTGAGTACGGATAAAAGCTGTTCGAGATACTTTTCGCTTAAAAAAGTTTCTCCCGCTATATACGGCAGGGACAACGCCCCTTCACCGTAATGCTTTGCCAGCTCGCACATGGCTTTAAGTCCGTATCTTCCTTTTGACGAAAGTTTCATTTTTAATCCCTATCAATTTCCTGGGTATTATCTTACTATTATTGTCGCTTTCTGTCAAACGTTTGATACGCGGGTTTTAAAATTTTTTTTTGCAGACTTTACAGACACGTTAAAATAGCGGAAAATGCGCTTGATTTGCCTTTTATCCGCTAAAAAGTTGTCAGTTTTTATTTTTACGTAAACGACTATGAGACAATATCTATGCTTTTATCTGAGCAGATTTATTATGATACGCCGCGCGGCGGTAATATCTTTAAAGCGTTCTGTCTTTATTTCCTTGAAGTGCGACATTAATACGGAAAACAAAAAAATAAGACGGGCGAAATGCCCGTCTTTTTACGTTTATCAATAAAAAGTTATCTGATGACGTCGTTTGCGTATATAGGATATTTTTCGCACAGAGCCGCGACCTTCTCAGAGCATCTTTCTACGGCTTCTTCGCCGTTGTCGATGATATCGGCGATGCATTCAGCGATGACGACCATATCCTCTTCCTTCATGCCTCTCGAGGTGACTGCGGGAGTTCCCACTCTTACGCCGCTGGTAACGAACGGGGTCTGCTTGTCGAACGGGATAGCGTTCTTGTTAGCGGTAATATGCGCCTTATCGAGAAGCGCTTCTATCTCCTTACCCGTCTTACCCTTGTTGGTCAGATCGATAAGCATGAGATGATTGTCGGTGCCGCCCGAAACGAGGCTTATGCCTCTTTCGATAAGTTCGTTGCTGAGCTTCTTCGCGTTCTTTACTATCTGCTGCTGATATTTCTTGAAATCCTCGCTCATAGCCTCTTTGAACGCAACCGCCTTAGCAGCGATTATGTGCATCAGAGGACCGCCCTGGGTGCCGGGGAAGATCGCCTTGTCTATCTGCTTGCCCAGTTCTTCCTTGCACAGGATAAGACCGCCTCTGGGACCTCTCAGCGTCTTGTGAGTGGTCGTCGTGACGACGTGAGCGTAAGGAACGGGGCTGGGATGGCAACCCGCAGCGACAAGACCCGCGATATGAGCCATATCTACCATAAGATATGCGCCGACTTCGTCCGCGATCTCTCTGAATCTCTTGAAATCTATAACTCTGGGATAAGCGCTTGCGCCTGCAAGTATCAGCTTGGGCTTGCACTCTTTAGCCAGTCTTTCGACCTCGTCGTAATCGATAAGGCAGGTCTTTTCGTCAACGAAATAAGGTACGATGTTAAAGTACTTACCGCTTATGTTGACGGGGCTGCCGTGGCTGAGGTGTCCGCCGTGAGCGAGGCTCATGCTGAGCACGGTGTCGCCGGGCTGGAGCAAAGCGAAGAATACCGCGAGGTTAGCGCTCGCGCCGCAGTGCGGCTGAACGTTTGCGTGCTCTGCGCCGAACAGCTCTTTCGCTCTTTCGATAGCCAGTCTTTCGGCTATGTCGACGTATTCGCAACCGCCGTAATATCTCTTAGACGGATATCCTTCTGCATACTTGTTGGTCAGGTGGGTACCCGCCGCCGCAAGAACCGCGGGAGAAACTATGTTCTCGCTTGCGATAAGCTCAATGTTGCCCTGTTGTCTTTTGAGTTCGGCTTCGAGGGCTTCGTAAAGCTCAACGTCAGCCTCTTTGATCGTTTTGAGGTCTATCATAATAACTCCTTAGTATTTAAAAATTATTATAGTCAAATTATACTACACGCGTGCGTAAAAGGCAAACGATAACGCCGCCAAAAAGCGACGTATTCGTTCTTTTTTCGCGCTTCGGCGCGTTCGTCTTCAGAAGCCTGTTACTGCTCTATAAACTTTTTAAGCGCGCCTTCAGGCATAAAACCCTGTTCTCTCGCGACCGCTTCGCCGTTTTTGACGAGGATAAGAGTGGGTATGACCTGCACGCCGAATTCTTCTGCGGCGTCCACGTTCCTGTCGATATCGACCTTTACGAACGTAACGTCCTTTTCAGTCGCCGCGACCTTGTCGAGTACGGGCGCAAGCATCTTGCAGGGACCGCACCACGTAGCGAAAAAATCGATAAGGACTTTTCCTTCTTTTGCAATAGTTTCTTTAAGCTCAGAAGAGCTTATCTCTTTAACGAATTCACTCATCGCAATTTCTCCTTTTCTTTTAAGTATGCTTACCTCAGCGGGTATGTTCGGTAAGTCTGAGCACGATATATCCGCCCATCTTTATGCCGCAAAGCGCGGGATTGTAAGGCACGCTGGCTACGCCGCTCACCTTTTGCGGAAGCTCCCGCGTATAGCAGACGTCGAGTTTTTTGACGCCCGCGGATCTCAGCATCCCCCTCAGCTTCCTCGCTAACGGGTCGTACTGCGTTCTGAAAACGTCGGTTATCTCGAAGTCGCACAGCGCGCTTCTGTTGCCCGCTCCGCAAGCGCTTATTACGGGTATTCCCTTTTTGCCCGCGAAACATACGAGCGACACTTTGTCGGGAAGGCTGTCGATACAATCCGCGATATAATCTATATCTCCGGTAAGCAGGCTTTCCGCGCTCGATTCGGTAAACCTCGCCTGCATAGCGGTGACGTCTGCAAGCGGATTTATAGAAAGTACCCTTTGTTTCGCCGCCTCGGCTTTGGGAGTTCCTACGGTGTCTGCCGTGGCGATTATCTGACGGTTGAGATTGCTTTCGTCGACCAGGTCGCCGTCGATAAGTATGAACGACCCGACTCCTGCCCTTGCCAGCGTTTCCAGCACATGTCCGCCCACGCCGCCCAGTCCTACGACAGCGACGCGCGCGTTTTCCAGCTTAGCGACCGCGTCTTCGCCCAAAAGGGCGACAGTACGCGCTTTCGCCTGCGCTCTCACTCTTTGTCGGGCTTGCAGATGAGAGCAAGCTCTTCAAGCTGTTTTCCGTCTACGTTCGAAGGAGCGCCCGTCATCAGACAGGACGCGTTCTGCACCTTCGGGAACGCGATGACGTCCTTTATGTTGTCCGTACCGCAGACTATCATTACAAGTCTGTCCAGACCGAACGCGAGACCGCCGTGCGGAGGCGCGCCGTACCTGAACGCTTCGACGAAGAAGCCGAACTTGTTTTCTATCTCTTCCTGCGTAAGACCGAGCAGACCGAATATCTTTTCCTGCATGCGCGGGTCGTGTATTCTTATGCTGCCGCCGCCCGCTTCCTGACCGTTGATGACGATATCGTAAGCGTTGGAACGGACTTTGAGCGGATCGGTATCGAGGAGCGGGACGTCCTCAGGCTTAGCCGCGGTAAACGGATGGTGTACCGCAACGTATCTGCCTTCTTCTTCGGAGTATTCGAGAAGGGGAAAATCGACGACCCACAAAAAGTCGAACACGCTCTTGTCGTACAGCGAATATTTTTCCGCGAGGTAGCATCTCAGCGAACCCAGCGTAGTGACCGTGGTCATATAGCTTGCGTCCGCTACGACGAATATCACGTCGCCCTTTTCAGCGTCGAGAGCCTTGCATACAGCCTGTATCTGCTCTTCGCTGAGGAACTTGAAGAAGGACGAAGTGACAGAGCCGTCCTCTTTCAGCATAGCGTAAGCGAGACCTTTCGCGCCGCAGCTCTTAGCGTAGTCCGCGCAGGCGTCTACGTCTTTTCTCGTCATAGACTTAGCGAGTCCTTTAGCGTTTATGCCTCTTACGCTGCCGCCTGCCGCGAGCGCGTTTTCGAATACGGAGAAGCCGCAACCTTTTACAGCGTCCGCGAGGTCGTGTATCTCGAGGTCGTAACGGGTATCGGGCTTATCGCTGCCCCAGCGTCTCATAGCCTCTTCGTAAGGTATGCGGCGGAACGGCTTGTCGAATTTAAGTCCGCAGCATTCGGTGAACACTTTCTTTATCGCGCCTTCTGCTATCTCCATTACGTCTTCGCTCTGTTCGACGTAAGACATTTCCAGGTCGACCTGCGAAAATTCGGGCTGACGGTTCGCTCTCAAGTCCTCGTCGCGGAAGCAACGCGCTATCTGGTAATATCTGTCCATACCCGATATCATGAGAAGCTGCTTGTATATCTGCGGCGACTGCGGGAGCGCGTAAAATTCGCCGTGGTGTATACGGCTGGGCACTAAGTAGTCGCGCGCGCCTTCGGGCGTGGATTTACCC
>DVNX01000069.1 GCA_018714045.1 Candidatus Ornithoclostridium faecavium | reverse complement strand
AGAAGATACCATACCGCCGCGTGAGTGTACTGCCCGCCGTTTTCCCTTACGCCTTCAGGATAAGACGAGATATACCCGTATCTTCTTCCGCCGTCGAAAGGAGGTGAAAAGAGTTTCACCGCGCCCGCATTCAGGTCAACCAGTTCTTTTGCCGCTTTCATCGCGCTTTGTCTCATTTCTTCCGTGCCCGCTCTTATTATCTCAGCCCAGCTCTGACAGATAAGGTCTGTCTTGCAAGCCGCCGTCTTATCCGTTCCCAGCCACTCTCCGTCGTCTGTAAACGCTCTCGCCCACCTGCCGTCGATATACGCTTTATCCAACGCGCGGCGGAGTTTATCGGCGACTTTTCTATATCTCTTTGCGCTGTCGTCGTCGATATACGCGCAGAATTTTTCTATGACCGCGATCGCGAACTGAGTGAGCCAGACGCTTTCGCCTCTGCCGCGCAGACCTATTTCGTTCAGCGCGTCGTTCCAGTCTCCTCCGCCGATAAGCAGGAGCCCATGTTCGCCCGTAACTATCGCGCTGTCGATTGCGCGCTGAAGATGGAGAAGCAGCGTTTCGCGCGCTTCCGAATATTTTCCGTGTTCGAGACGCGCTTCTTCGTGATCTTCGAGAGGTCTGTTTGCGAGATAATGCGCCTTTTCCGAAAGTATGCTTTCATCGCCCGTATTCTCGACGTACTCGCAGACGACGTAAGGAAGAAAGAGTCTGTCGTCCGTGATCTTCGTCCTTACGCCGAACGCGGGCGGGTGCCACCAGTGCATCACGTCTCCTTCGATATACTGCCTTTCCGCGCAAAGCAGAATATGCTCTCTGACGCGTTCGGGATCGCTCCACAACAGCGCGAGGCAGTCCTGAAGCTGATCTCTGAAACCTATAGCGCCGCCAGCCTGGTAAAAACCGCATTTCCCGTTTACGCGGCTTGAAAGTACCTGATAAGGCAGGTTTTCAAACAATATATCCAGGTTTTCGTCTCCGCTTTCGAGACTGAGACGAGAAATGTCCGACAGCGCGTTTTCGCCTTTAAGCGTTTCGTTTTTCAGGTCGCGACCCTTTATTTCCGCAAGCGTTTCTTCTCCGTCGCAAAGCGTGAAAAACACCGTCGTTTCAGTATGTTTTCTGAGCTCAGTCCTTACGGTCGCTCCGCAATACGGATTGTTGAAAGGACTTTTCGATCTCTTGGGATTGAAGCCGTTGATCCCTCTCGATAAAGCCTCCGCGCCGTCCGTTATGAGTTCGGCATTATCAGCATATAGATAAAATCCTCGCTCCGTCTTTGCGTTGTAAGCTCTTACTGCATTGCCGTCTTTTTCGCAAAACACGTCCGCGCGGTTTTCCGCGCTGTCTGCGCACGGTTCGATGAGATAAGATATTTCCCTTATAAGCGTTTTGTCCGTAAGGTTTCTTATCCTGACCGCGATGACCTGAGCGCGTCCTTTCAGACACAGACTTCTTCTTACCGCATACTCTGCAGAAAGCGTCTTAGAGACGTATTCGGTAAACCCCTTGCCGTGCCTTACGTAACCGCCTTTGTTGAGTTTGTTGAGTCTTAAGACTTCGGACCCGTCCGATACGAGAACGCGTTCGAACGGTTCGTCTGAGACGGGGTCGTTACTCCAGCCCGAAAGTTTATCAGACTGGCTGTTCAGAAAATAGCAGAAACCGCCGCCGTTTTCAGTCGATACAAATCCGCCCAGTCTGTCGCATACCACGTTCGAATAGGGCGCGGAAGGACGTGAAGTCACCACGTAATCGCCGTTTTTATCAAAGCCGCCGCTTCCGCATATTTTCAGCTGAGGCAAATCGCAGTCCGTAAGCGCACCGTTTCCGCTTCTCTTTCTTACCGCTATCGTCTCAGTCGCTTTAGCTTCTTCGAATTCTTTCATGACGAAAAACACGGTAGAAGTCAGATCCTTTATCTGCTGCGGCTTAAAAGAGTTTTTATCGATAAAGGTCACAAAAGGAAGGCTGGCAAGATCTGAAATACCCGCTCTGTCGCATATCTCCTTTGCCGTCTCTTTACCGTAATTTTCCCTTTCGTCGAAAAGAACGATAAGTCTCAGATCTATCCCGAGAAGTCTGCATGCAAGCGCGCTTTTAACTGCTCTCTTCGTAAATTCGGCGTTGCCGTCGTAACGCAGCAAAAGCGTTTTTTCTTCAAATCCGAAAACACGGGCGCACTGACTTCTTGCGAGAAGCGCCTGTTTCGGATACGGCTCGTAAAGCAGTTTTGCGGCGAGTTTTCCCGCATACACCGCTGTGCGCTCGTCATGCATATATTTGTTCAGCGCGCTTTCTTCGCCGCTCCCCGCAGGGCTTAACGCATAGCCGAGAAAATCTGTTCCCAATACCCTTTCGACTCTGCTTTCGAGAACGTTTTCGTCCTCTGCGCACTGTATCACCACCGCGAGCTTTTTGCTTTCTCCCGGAGCAAGAGTAAAGTCGCATTTAATACCTATGCATGGCGTGATGACGTCTCCTTCCGACGGAGCGTTCCCGCCGAAATTCAGAGCGGGATTAAAGTCGGAGCCGTTTCTTCCGTACAGATTTTGTCTGTTGCATTCGAATTCGCAGTCAGCGCCGCCTGCAAGTACAGTCGCCGCCAGAGTGAATCCGCCCGTGCTTTCCCTGGGTTTTCTCTTCAGATATACAGTATTTTTCGCCTTGTCCGTCTTAGCGCTTACGAACAGATCGCAGAACGCGGGATGAGAAACGTACGCCCTTCTTTCGATAAGAGATACTCTCTCTGCAAATACGAACGAATATTCCTTCTGCCTGTCCGACTCGTTTTTAAGCGTATATTCTCTTACCTCGCCGCTTATCACGAGCGGCGTATAGACCTTCATCGAACAGTTTGCGCGGGTATTGAAATACTCGGCTTTCCCGTCGGAAAAAACCGCCTTATAAGCCCCGCCGTCTCTTTTAAACGGCGCGAAAGTGGGAGAAATCACCTCTTTACCGCAAATAAAATATCCGTACGCACCGCTCGTCTTGTAAAAATTGTGAGAGAAAGCGTTCACGTCTTTATCTCTCCAGCGCGAATAACCAGACCCCTGATCGTCGACGACTACGCCGTATTCCCTGCCGTAAAGCATCGTGACTTTGGGGAAAGCAGACGGTTCGACCGCATAAGAATAGCCGTCTTCTTTTCTGTCGTAAACAAAATCCTTTCTTTTCCTCTTTACCGTCGAAAGTTTGCTTTCCGGTTCTTCGAGCATAAGCTCTCCGCCACGCATTTTTTCGTCTGCTGTGAAATACTTTCTTATAACATCTCCCGAAAGCGCGTTTGTCAGCGCGCAAAGAAGCATACCCTGATGATGAGTCATATGAGACGAAACAGTATTCTTCCCCGCAGAAAAATCTATTGCTTCGTAAAATCCCATGTCGCCGTACGCGCCGCATTCCCTGAGTTTTTTCAGATTTTCTATTGACTTTTCAGGCGCGTAAGGTATAGCCATCGCGCTCGAATACGGCGAAATCACGCATCTGTCGTCGGCATTCCTGAGGGATAGGACAGAGAGTCCGTGCGCCTTATACTGATAATTCGCGTTGCCGTCGAACGCATAATATCCGCTTTCGCTTATACCCCACAGTCTGTTGCAGGACGATTTTATAAAGGTCTTTACCGCTCTTTTTGCCGATGCGGTCACGAGAGAACCTTTTACGTCTGGCAAAAACAACTGCGGCATAAGGTATTCGAATGCCGTACCCGACCACGAAGCCAGCACGTTGCCGAAAGAATTTACCTGAACGCGCGAAAGCGCTCTCCACAGCGCGCTGTCTCCCGAAAGACAACACGCGATATACGCCGTAAGCCTCGCTTCGCTGGCAAGGATATCGTAATGACCTTCGTATCTCTTCGCCCCTACGTTATATCCGATATACAGCCTTTTTTTCGACTTGTCGGTAAGCGCGGAAAAATCCGTTTCGTCTATAAGTTTTTCGCACCTTACCGCTATATCCTGAAAACCTTTAGCCGCGCAGAATTCCTTGACTACTATGAGTGAGGCAACGAAATTACCGCTGTCTACAGACGACACGAAATAAGGGTTTACGGGAGTCTTTTTCGCCACGTCGTACCAGTTGTATAAATGCCCGTTCCACTTTTTTAGTTTTTCGCAGTCTGATATGATCGCCGAGATCTCAGACGAAGCGCGAAGCGGAGAAATAATATCGAGTTCTGCGGCGCATACGCGCGCAAGCAAAGCGTAACCGATATTGGTCGGCGAAGTTGTCTTGCTTTTGCCGTTTGGCGGAAAAATCTGAACGTTGTCGCACGGAAGATCCTTATCTCCAAGCGAAGAGAAATACGCGTAAGTTCTCTCAGCGTATTCTTTAAGAGTCGCCTCTTCATCCGCGCCTATCTCTGCTTTTTTGAAAGGTTTACCGCTCATATACAGAAGGTTCGAGACGATTATAAAAGCAAGCGCATAAACTGCCACTGCCATATTCGTGTAAAACGCCGCCGCCACCGCCGCCGCGACCAGACACGGAAAGGCGACGACAGCCGCATGCTTTCCGTAGCCGCGCGCGCCCTGTGTAAGCGCGAAAGGTTTCCACTTTAAAAGCGCGCCCGAATTGAAAACGTAATCGATAAACGTTTTCAAAGCGACAAGCAGATTGTTTACTGCGTGAAAAGGAAGCAATACGACGTTTAACGCCGCGCTGAAAAGCGTTCTCGCTATACTTTTAACAAGCGCGGATGTCCTGACTTCAGCGCCGAAAGTCACTGTCAGCACAATCGAAGCCAAGGCAGCCGAAAAGCTTGCGAAAAACACGCTGAGAAATTGAAGAAGGTTACCCTGCGACAACGCTAATATCCATAAAACGCAAGCCGCGACGGGGGCAAAATACGAAAACGCGTTTTTCAGCATTATATACTTGTATATACCGTCAGAGCAAAATTTTTTATTCGCGAACGGCAGCAAAAGCAGGTCTCCTCTCGCCCATCTGTCAGAGCGCGCAACGTCGCTTAAAAACGTATCGGGCGCGTCTTCAGCGACCGCGAGATTGAGAGCTCCCGTATCCGTAAGCGCTCCTTCCAGCACGTCGTGACTGAGCACCTTGCCGTCGGGAACGGAGACAGAAGTCTTTTCGTGAAAAGCTTTTAAGTTGTATATGCCTTTACCGCAATATACCGCGCGTTCGCAGAGATTGAAATAAAAGTCGTCGTAATCGCAATAAGTCTGATATCCGGAACTTTCGGAGAATTTCATCGAATACGGCGTTTTGAGCGAAGAAAGCGAATATACCGACTCAAACGTCATAAGGTCGAATTTTGCGTTGAGAGGATGAAGCATCGTGTTTACCGCTTTTCTGATCTCTCCCGCGCCCACCCTGCTGTCCGCGTCGAGCGTCAACACAAAACGCGGTTTAACGTTTATTTCCTTCGAAACGTAGCGGAACTTACCGTTATCGCCCGAAAGCAGATATTCGTTCAGATCTCTTATCGCTCCTCTTTTCCTCTCGTAAGCGCGGTAGCTGCCGCCCGATTTCACTCTCTTTCTGACCATGACCGTCACGTTTTCTTCTTCGGAATATTTCATGAGTTCTTCGAGTATAGCTCCGTCGCTCGCGTCTGTCTCAGACTTACATTCTTTCAGGTCGCAGAGCGCTACATAATAAAGGTTTTTATCTTTGTTCACCGCCTGCATGGCAAGAATATCCTTCATCGCTTTTTCAGCCTGTTTCGCGTCTGTCAGATAATGAGAGACTACGACCGCCGTCCTGCCTTCGTCGGGCACGGAAGCGTAGTTCATTCTGGGCACGGGTCGTTTGGGCAGAAAAAAGCTGAGCACGCGTTCGATCATGAACGCGCAAGGCGGATATACGGCTATAAACGTAAATACCGAAACGCTTATTTTTAGCCATAAAGGAGGCAGAAAAAGTCCCGACACCGCCGCGAATACGCACTGAAGAACAAAGACTGAAGAATAATATATCCACTTGTCGACAGCGTGCGATTTTCTTTTTAAAGTCGCAACGTATTTTCCTTTTACGTGCGCGCGCAGATCGTAGCGGTGATCAAAAATAATCTCGCCGAAATGCTTGTCAAAGCGCGCCGCCAGGTCGAAAGCGCCCTTAGCGATCGCGTATTCTCCTGCGTTGAAATAACGCGAAAGCCCCGCTATCGCCGCAAGGTACTGGCGCTTAGACTCACCGTCGCTCATCACGTAAGACTTGTCTCTTTCGAGATAACCGTTGATCGGCGAAAGAGAGATAGTGAAATCGGGCGTAAATATATCGGGAAGATTTTTTAAAGACGAAACGGCGCCCGATATAAGCTTAGCGTAATCGGCGAGCGCGCCCGCAAAGGCGAACTCTACGTTTTCCACATTGATTTCCGTATTTTTACCCAGAAATTTCTCACTTATACGCTTTCCCGTCGCCTTGTAAAAATATAGGTAGCCTTCTTTTTTGCTCAGCCTTACGTCCGGTTCTCTGTCTTCTTCAGCACGCCTTTTCACCTTTTCGAGCCGGGTTATGCGCGTTGATACGTATGCTATTTTTTTAAGCAAAGCGATCTCGAACGCGCCTTTCAGAGCGCATATTTCGTCATAACTCAGCGGTGTGTACCTGCAGAATTCCGTCACCGCTTCGGTCACCGTTTTTTCGTCTATTCTGCAATATGTCTGCGTAGTCAGCGTTGTAGCCAGATGGATAACTCTCGCCTCTCCTCTGTGCGGCAGGGTCGCGAAACATTTATAATTCGCTCTTCTGATCCCGGCGGTGAACGACCTGTAATTTTCGAAAATCCACTTTTCGCATTCGTACAGACTTTCACCTCTTTTAACTTTCGCGCAGACTGTATTGTACGCTCTTCTTATCCTGCGAAGCAAAGAAGAGACATTGGGCACCGCGCCCACCTTTTCCACGTCCTTGAGCGCCAAAGCAAGTTGTTTTATGTTCGCCGCTCTGTCGCCGCCGATAACGTATTCGGCATAATCGAATTTTCTCGCGTTTTGCGCTACTATCGCGGAAAGACAGACCACGGCGAGCACGGACAACGCGGTAATAATGTAAATCGTCATATATCGCACCTCTCAGCGCGATTATTGACAGATAACTGAGTTTTAAAAGCTGGTTCTCATTTAAAAACGGTTTTGCATTTTAAAATGCTCAACAAAAAAATATTCAGATCATCCGTACCGATATCTCTGATTACCGTTGAGCGAAATATCGATATAATCCCGTGAAAAGCGTAAAAAAAAGACCCCTTGACGGGGCGAGACAATCTGTAAGCCGGGTTCTGTCTTGGATAAACATCTGTCTAGGGCGTACGTTGCCGCACGTCTCAAGCGATTTTCCGACGCGGCAGGCGACCGCATAACGTCGTTTTCTCTTGCATCGGGTGGGGTTTACAGGGCTTCCCCCGTCGCCGGGGGAACGGTGAGCTCTTACCTCGCCTTTCCATCCTTACCCTTGCGGGCGGTTTATTTCTGTTGCACTTTCCTTGAAGTCGCCTTCACCGGTAACTGGCCGGCACCCTGCCTTATGATGCCCGGACTTTCCTCACCCCTTTCGGGCTGCGTTTATCCGACCGTCTCTTTGTCGTATGATATCACTCTCAGATAAAAATTGCAAGCGTTTAAAACTGCATACCGCATTCCTCGATATATCTTCTGAGCTTGAACAACGCTTTTTTCTCTATCCTCGAAACGTAAGAGCGCGATATCCCGTATTTGTCCGCGACCTCGTTCTGCGTATAGACTTTGTCCGCGTTTATGCCGTATCTGAGCATTATTATCTCGTACTCTCTGTCCTCAAGCACCTTTTTGGCGACGGAAAGAAGCTTTTCCTGCACGATCTTGCTTTCGACCCTGCTTATCACGCTTTCTTCTTCCTGTTCGATAAGGTCTATAAGCGCGACTTCGTTGCCGTCTTTATCGAAACTCACGGGCTCGTACAGCGACTTAGTGTTCTTGTACTTTTTTCCTGCGCGAATCACCATGAGGATTTCGTTCTCGATACACTTGCTGGCGTAAGTCGCGAACTGGGTGCCTTTGCCCTCGTGATAAGAATTCACTGCTTTTATAAGTCCTATCGAACCGATGCTTATAAGTTCGTCGTTGTCGCCGTAACATACGTATTTCTTGACGATATGTACGACAAGCCGCATATTGTGCGTTATAAGATCGTCGCGCGCTTCTTTGTCTCCTGCGGCGATCCTGTCGAGAAGCTCTTTTTCCTTTTCAGGAGAAAGCGGCTTGGGGAAACAATTCTTGTTTTTTATGTATCCGCTGAAAAACAGCAGGTTTGATAGAAGCGCAAAAATTCCGCTCAAAAACATATTTTCACCTCTGCCGTAAATACTATGCGGCAAAAAAACGTTATATGCTTTTTTGTCGGAAAATGTAAGATCCGCCTGTTTTTAAAGGCGGATCTCGTGATAATTCAGTAAAATCAAAAGTAAATTCGGCTTACTTCTTGCCGTCGTCTTTATTCCCGTTCTTGTTTTTGAGTATCTCGTTTATCTCGCCGAGCCATGAGTTTATGTCCTTGAACTGTCTGTGAACAGCCGCAAATCTTACGTACGCGACGTCGTCTATCTCCTTGAGTCTGTCCATGACGAGATCTCCTATATAGTCTGAAGTTACTTCCTGCTCAAGTCCGTTGGCGAGCTTCTTTTCTATGTCGGAAACCAGTTTGTCGATCTGTTGCATACTGACGGGACGCTTGTCGCAGGCCTTTAATATTCCGTTTTTGAGTTTAGACGGAGAAAAAACCTGTCTGCACCCCGACTTTTTGATGACCATGATAGGCGTAGTCTCGATCGTCTCGTAAGTCGTAAAGCGTTTGCCGCACGCGACGCATTCTCTTCTGCGCCTTATCGACGTGCCGTCTTCGTTGAGTCTGCTGTCTATGACCTTGCTGTCCATACAGCCGCAATATACGCATTTCATAATGAAAACCTCCGATTTCGGTTTTATTATACCGCATATTGTGGTAATTGTCCAGCACTTGCACTAAATACGCCTTTCAGCTTGATTACAGCCGATATTCGACAAAAACAGACGATTCGATCCCTTACCGACGCTTGCCGTTTAATATCAGAAAAGCCTGTCAACGGCAAACGTATTCAGCAATCGCATTTAGTGGCCGGCGGCGGAGCCTCAGACGACAGCTCTACGAGTATCGCGTCCTCGCCTATCCTTACTATGCAGCGCCACGGTACGAAAATACTGTCGGAACAGGTTATGTTTTTAAGAAACTTCTTTTCGCCGGGCACTATCAGCCCGGTTATCTTTCCCCCCGGCGTAAAAGCTATGTCCAGAAGCCGTCCCAGTCTCCTGCCGTCGATAACGTTTACTACTTCTTTTTCTTTGAGTTCGCAGAATGTAAGATCGTTCAACATAACAACACCTCCCGATAATGTACGGGAGGCGTCGCCAAATTATGACAAATTTCGCGTGAAAGCGAAAAAATTTTAACTAAAAATAAGCTTTCATCTTAGACAAAGCGTTCTTTTCCAGTCTGCTGACCTGAGCCTGGGATATATTGACCTGCTTAGATATCTCGGTCTGAGTCTTACCGTAATAATACCTTAAGATAAGCACCTTTCTTTCTTTTTCCGGAAGATCTGCTATCGCGTCTGAAAGACAGATCTTATCCGTCCAGCGTTCTTCCGTGTTCTTTCCGTCGCCTATCTGTTCTTCGAGAACCATGCCCTCTTCTCCGTCGTTGTAGACGGGCTCCTGCAGATAAACGGGTTCGCTCACCGCGTCGAGAGCGCATACCACCTCTTTTATCGGCAAGTCTATTTCTTCCGCTATTTCGACGGCGGTAGGAGTTATCTGTCTGTTTCTTTCTATCTCCTCTTTGGCTTTCAGCACTTTATAAGCCGTGTCGCGCATGCTGCGGCTGACCTTTATGCCTGTGCTGTCCTTTAAAAACCGCCTTATTTCGCCTATTATCATAGGCACTGCGTAAGTTGAAAACCTTACGTTGAACTTGTCGTCGAAATTGTCGACGGCTTTAAGAAGTCCGACCATTCCGACCTGAAACAGATCGTCGCTGTTTCCTTTGTTGTTGAACCGCTGAACGACTGAAAGCACGAGTCTAATATTTGCCTTTACCAGTTCGTCGCGGGCATACTTATCGCCCTGTTTAGCGAGTTTCATCAGTTTTTCGGACTGTTCTTTATTAAGTTTCGGGAGCGCGTTGGTATCAACGCCGCATATCACCACTTTGTGCACCGTATCACCTCCGTATGTACATTCGTGAACGGAGCGCACTTCGCGGTATCGGGTATAATTATTTTTTACTTATTTATCGGTATTATACGCTTTTCATCAGTTCCTTTTTAAGCTTTTTCATTACCTTTTTCTCTAATCGCGATATGTACGACTGCGATATCCCAAGAAGATCGGCTATCTCTTTCTGCGTCTTTTTCTGAGCGCCCAGCAAGCCGAAACGCAGCCTTACTATCTGTCTTTCTCTGGGCGGTAGCTGCTTGAAGGTCTTTATGAGTATATCCTTTTCTTCGTCGTTTTCAACGTCTTTGCACGTGACGTCGCTTTCCGTGCCCAGCACGTCGGACAAAAGAAGTACGTTTCCTTCCCAGTCCACGTTGAGAGGCTCGTCGAGAGACATCTCGCTTTTGGTGCGAACGACTTTTCTCAAATGCATTAGTATTTCGTTTTCTATGCATCTGCTGGCATACGTGGCAAGTTTTATCTGCTTGTTGCCGTCAAAGGAGTTGACAGCCTTAATGAGCCCTATCGTACCCACGCTTATCAGATCGTCTATATCTACGTTTGAGCTTTCGAACTTCTTAGCTATGTAAACAACCAGTCTCAAGTTGTGTTCGATAAGTTTTTCGCGTGCGGATTTGTCCCCTTCTGACAGCTTTGCCACAAGCTCTTTTTCCTCTTCCGGGCTGAGCGGAGCGGGCAAAGTTTCTCCGCCGTTCAGATAATCAACACCGTTATCTTCCGCAAGCGGAGACGAAAATAGTCTTTTGATGAATTCGAGTATTCTTTTCAGCATAACTCCTCCTATAGATCGCAATTCAGAAGAAGGGAAAATCCTTTGAAATCCCTCTCCCCTATACCTATCACGACGTTGTCGTATTCTTTTTCCCTGCCGTCGTCGGAAACAAGCAGTTTATCCGCTATAAATCCGCTTATCGTCCTTGCTCCCGTCACAGTAGATACCTTTATCCCGTCAACCTTTTCCGCCTTGTCGAGATTGGGTATCTTATGAGCGAAATCCGCGCCCGAGACTACGACGGGAAGAACTCCTTTATAAAACAACCTGTTCCCGCTGTCCCAGTACCCCTTACATGCTACCTCAGCGCCTGCGACAACGAGTTTTACGTCTGTCATATACTTTCTTTCGCGCTTAGCGAGAGTGATATATCCGACGACCTTTTTCGCCGTAAACATACACAGCGCACATGCCGCGGCGACGACTGCTGGAGTGTAACCGTTCGGATTTCTCAGAGCGATGAATCCGTCGTTTGCTCCGAGAACGGCAACGCACACGCCTCCCGCTAAAAAGGTATAAAGCAAAAACACGGCGACGCATTTAAAATAGCTTTTTGCGTCTTTGTGCTTATGCATTACGGCGCACATAATAAGACACAGCGCGATCTTTGCGATAAACAACGCCTTTATGTCCCAAAGCGGCATCACGACCGCGAACGCCGTCCCCAGCGAGGAAGACAAAAACGCCCTTATTCTGCAGAATTTGCGCCGCAAAGTGATCGACGCGGCGTATATCAGCGCAAGGTTGACAGCCATATTGTCCGCTATCACATATTCTATGTATATTTGCATACTTAGATAATATATCCGCGGGCGCGAAAACAATTTCCGTCCTTGTCGAAAATTCTGAAATTTCTATTTAAATTTCAGCCGGGATATTCGCGGATATTTTTAGAAATATTTCCGAAATACCGTACCGAAGCGTAATCATAACCACCAGCCGTGCTGGTGGTTTGTGCTTGCCCCCCTGGGGCATTTTACCATGCCGAGTCTGTAGACTCACCGAATTTTTGCCAACCGCATATTCTTCACGAAC
>DVNX01000068.1 GCA_018714045.1 Candidatus Ornithoclostridium faecavium | reverse complement strand
CGTTTTATCCATAAATTATTAAGATAATTTAAATCAAACTCGTCTGCCGTTATATCCGTTAAAAATCTTACAGGTAGTCGGATTCGAAATTTTTTACTTGTAAAGCAATTTGATTTTCGTTCATTTTTTATGAAAACAAACGCACTCTTTCCGCAAAACAAACTATCGACTTTTATGTTTTTCGCATTTGATTGAAAAAATCTCGCAAAGTTATAATTTTGCGAGATTTAGAATAATTATGGCTGGATATAAATATTTTTTGACTTAATTTAGAATACTTTTTAAGCGCTTACAGAGCTTCTTTACCATGCTCGTCTCTCTCAAGAGTGACCTTGCTGACAGATACTTCATACGCAACTCTCTCCTCGCTCATGTCATTTCCGAGGTTCTTTACGTATTTTCTGCTCTGTATCCTTCCGCTCACACTTATCTTAGTGCCTATAGGAAGGCTCTGAACAAAACGGGCGTTTCTCCCCCATAATATACATGGAATATAATCCGATTTATTATACGCTCTGTTGACTGCCAGAAGCACGTCGCATATCTCTCTCTTAAACGGCGTGGTACGGTATACGGGTTGCTTGCATATATAACCGCAGATATCTATCTGATTCGGGTTTTCTATCTCATCCTCATTGACGACGTCACGCACGAAAGCCGTAAGAAGCAATCTGGATTTTTCGCCTTCGAGTTTGTTGTAGCTTCTGAACTGCCCTACCACGCTGACCTTATCTCCGACCTCTATGCCGTTCTGAGAAATGAGTCTGTCGGATATCGTCATCGGTATCGTGTCAGTCTGATCCGACAGCCTGGGCACCGTGATCATAGTTTCGTAAAACCCTTCGCCGAAAACCTCGTGACTATATACGGGCTCTTTAGAGATGATACCCGTAAGCTGTAATTTGTTGTTGTTCATCTGTTCGTAATTCATACGACCCTCCGTTTATTTGTAATTGATTTTACTTTTCTTTTTTTGTAATAGTCTTCCGTCCGTTTATGCGCGAAAAACGAATTTATATTGTCGACTTATCATTCAGACAGTTGTCGCCGCCCCGTTTTCAGTCCGCTCTTTAATGCCGTCACTTTTTCGTCTTATTATTTTTGTCGAACCTAACACGGCATTTACGTTAGCTATTTCCACAAACGAAGTTTTAATTTCACGTGCACGGATCTTTATTTTGATTCTTCCCTTTTGCCGCACTTTAAAACGCTAATTACATACCTTGCGGTCTTTACGCGTTTTTATGCTGCACGCCGTTATTGTCGATATAGTAATCGTCGGCATAAACCAGTTCCGACATCGTTACCGGCTTGTATCCGCTGTTTATCAGATTGGCAAGTACCAGCGGAAGCGCCTCCAATATATTGTCGCTGTTGTTATGAAACAACACGATCGAACCGTTTTTTACGTTTTTAGTAACTCTTGACGTTATTTCTGTTGCAGAAAGTCCTTTCCAGTCGAGAGAATCAACGCTCCATTGTATAGTCTGCAACCCCATATTTTCAGCAGTCTCTATCAGTTCATTGTCGTAATCGCCGAAAGGCGGTCTGAAATACGTCGGCTTTTTTCCCGTCAGTTTATACACGGCGTCGTTCACGTAAGCAAGTTCTTCACGGATTTTATCAGCCGAAAGCTTTGACATCTGCAGATGATTGTTGCTGTGATTGCCTATCTCGCAACCGCTTTCAGCGATAGCCTTAGTTTCTTCAGGATATTTATCCAGCCAGAAGCCCACGAGAAAAAACGTTGCCTTTACGTCGTATTTTTCCAGGATTTCAAGTATTTTAAGCGTTTTATCCGCACCCCACGCCGCGTCGAATGTCAAAGCAACGAGTTTTTCTTCTCCGCAATCGACACCGTAAACAGGTATCTTTCTTGCAGATCTGTTCGAAAATACCGTTGCGAACGTTTGCGTGTTTACGATAAACCCGCACGCTACGCAAAGCAAAAGCACGAGCGCGACGCATATCAGCGTTGACTTTTTTACTGAAAACACCATGTTTTTTGCTCCTACTTAATATATCACGGCAGATTTGTTGAAATTTGTAAGACTTTGTCGATAAACGTGTTATTTTGACAAACCTCCGCGCTTAATAATCGTTATGCGGTTTATCTGCAAATTATTACAAGTCAGAATAAAATTTGTAACTCTTTTTATCGATGCATACATATCATATCCGCACAACAAATCAACTCAGATCTGCTCACGCCGCAACCATATCATCATATATTTATCAAATTTTTCTGTTTACCTCTAAAATCCTGCAAAAATCGCGCAGCATTAACCGATTGTGTAACAGTCTTACAGCTAATATTCTTTTTATCTTGACTTTTTATAAAAAATACAATATACTAATATCGCTGTGCTAAGCGGGGAGCTAGCGGTGCCCTGTTATCCGCAATCCGCTACAGCGGAGCTGAATGCTAATTGAGGCTTTTCGTATTGAGGGCCGCCGGGGACAAGTGTTGACGATACCAAGGTCTTGTGCAAGCGTGCACTGTGAACCATGTCAGGGCTTGACCGCAGCAGCATTAAGCAGATCGTATGTTGTGCCACGAGGTAGCTTTGGAGGAGATAACTATCCCTGTACCGCCTCGATACGCACTGTCGGGATTAGATGCACAGCCTTAGAAAATCACGCCCTTCGTAACGAAGGGCTTTTTTCTTTCATAAAAAATACGATTCGCGGACTTAAAGCGACTGATCAACGCACCAGCTCGATATTTTCCGCGGATTTTGGATTGTACCGATAAAAAACACTTCTGCCAACCCATTCACGCTCTGAAACCATGCGTTTGTAAAGGTTGATTTTACACGCCTGTTTAAAAAACGAAACATTGAAATCGTAACGTTTTCTAACGAATATTGCAGAAAATAAGTGAAAAACATATCACCCGAGTGTACATGCGGTTACAAGTCGGCAAATATCCGTTTATACAAGGCACATACCGCAGTTCTATTTTGTATATAATCAAGACATTTTGCGCAATATTTCGTAAACCCGAAAAGTGGTAGTAATATTCCGCTATGACAGATTTTATATCCGCTACGCAATGATAAAATGATCCCGACTTTGCCGAACGACCTTAAATAATTTGTATATTTTCGACTTTATTTTACGGTTTCCGATAAAATGCGTCATACTTTTAACTGAGTTTAAATACTTTTTAGTATGGATTATTCAAAGTTTTATCTGAAAAACTACAAACCTGAAGCCAGCGAAGAAAACGAAGAGGAAAAGATAGTTTTTCCTCAGCTTGAAACGCGCAGACAACCTGAAATAATCTATATCAACCCTGACGGCGAAGTCTTCGATCCTGAACTCGAAAACTTAAACGCTCGTCGTGAAGACGTTCACGACGACGGATCCGACGCAAAAAAAATTGAATATAGAGGTATCTATAAAGACAGCGATCCTACGACAAAATCTCACGACGAATCGCTAAGCCTCGACAACCACGTAAAAGTCTCAAGAAAACAGCCGGAAGCAAAGAAGTCTTTTTTAAACGCTTTTTGTCAGACGGTACTCATATTCGCGATAATAGTTATGAGTATCATAGTAAGCGCAGATTTTATTTCAGACGGCAAAGTCATTTCTTCTATCGTCAATTCCTTCGCTTCTCAAAAAATAGAATATTATGCCGTACTTGAAAACCCCAAAGCGGATTTAACGTCAAGCCGGGTCGATTCTTATGCGATGAGGTTAAAAGGCGGCGCGGGTTTTACGGTAAAAAACGGAGACAATTATTATAACGTGTTCGCGATATACGAAAATATTTCCAACGCTGAAAATCGCATAAAGCAAAACGGCGGAGAAATCCTCATACTTTCCACAGAGTTTTACGATAAAATTTCAGGCGATCTTAAGGACTACAGCGACTACCCTGAAAAAGTATGCGACGATCTTACAAAAATCGCGTCACAACTTACCTCTCAGGAAATAACGACTGCGCAGGCGCTTGAAAAAATAAATGACGTGAAAGAAGATTTTTCGGTTTTATACGATAACATGTCAGGCATTTCCGCAAGCGACAACGACGACAAAAGTCTGACACTGCTCGCCAATGCGTCTGTCGCAATGTCCGCACTGGAATATCTTTGCGACACAACCGTGTCACGTCCGAACCTTGTCTGCGATATAA
>DVNX01000067.1 GCA_018714045.1 Candidatus Ornithoclostridium faecavium | reverse complement strand
AAAAACCACAATATCTTGTGGTTTCTCGTCTGGAGCTGCTAACCGGATTTGAACCGGTGACCTCTTCCTTACCAAGGAAGTGCTCTACCTCCTGAGCCATAGCAGCATATTAAGTTTTGTGCCGATTTCGGAGGGGTTCGGCGCCCCTGTCAGCGCTGCCTGTTTTTCCTTACCAAGGACGTGCTCTACCTGCTGAGCCATAGCAGCATAAGCCTGATAAATACGAACCTTTTTGAAAGGTCTAATATATAATACCTGATTAAAATTTAATTGTCAATATTTTTAGAGTCATTGAAAATTAAAATTTATGAATAATGCATAATTGTAAAATTATACAGTTTGCGCTTGTTCTTCTCTCTATATCCGATCATACATATAAATTTTTATGTTACATTTTTATAATAACGTTTTCTTTGCAGCTAACTCTTTTCTTCTTCATATGAATACACACCTTTAAAAACCTGTTTTCTGTACCCTGTTTCTCCCTGAACTGGAATTGCTATACTGAATTTGTCACGATAGAACCAATACGGATTTTGACATTGCTTTTCTATTATCTGTTTTTCTCAATATCACATTATTTTTAGTAAAATAAAATTTTACTTTGATATTTTTTTAACATATGTTACAATAAATATATGTTACCCGAATATTTCATGCCGCGTTCTGCGGTTTTCGGGGGATAAGGAGGTTATATGAATAAAAATTCTGCGTTTCACGGCACTGCCGAACAGAAAGCGCGGCTTATGGCGGTCATCGAAGAATCCCGCTCTACTCCGGGCTGTCTGATGCACGTTTTGCAAGAAGCTCAAGGCATTTACGGTTATCTGCCCATCGAAGTTCAAACGATGATCGCCGAAGGACTGGAAATTTCTCTTTCTGAAGTTTACGGTGTCGCTACGTTCTACTCGCAATTTTCACTCAATCCCAAGGGAAAGCATCGCATAAGCGTATGTCTCGGCACCGCATGTTACGTCAAAGGCTCTGACAAGATATTGGCTGAAGTGGAAAAACAGCTGGGCATCAAATGCGGAGAATGCACCGAGGACGGCTTGTTCTCGATAGACAGCTGCCGCTGCGTGGGAGCCTGCGGTCTGGCGCCCGTAATGATGATAGACGAAGAGGTTTACGGCAGACTCAAACCCGAAATGATTAAAGGCATACTCGATAAATACAGGGAGGCGCAGAAATGACGAACGCACAGCTTGACGCAATACGCGCAAAAAAACAGGATCTCATACGCGTTCGCCGCGTAATAAAGGAAGAAGGCGAAAAACTGGCGGCTAAGACGGGCTACCGCAAACAGGTGCTCGTATGCGGCGGTACGGGTTGCACCTCCTCCCACTCCATGCAGGTCATCGCTCAGCTGGAAGAATCGCTGAAAGAACTTAAGATAGACGATATCCTCGTCGTAAAGACGGGTTGCTTCGGACTGTGCGCGCTGGGTCCGATAATGATAGTGTACCCCGAAGGCGCGTTCTATGCGCAGATGACGCCCGAACACGTTAAGACGGTCGCGGAAAAGCACCTTGTCAAAGGCGGCGAAATAGTAAAAGAACTGCTGTATCAGGGCACGGTATCTGCAGACGGAAGCATAATCCCGTTCGCAGAAACGCCGTTCTATAAAAAGCAGATGAGGATAGCTTTGAGAAACTGCGGCGTCATCGCTCCCGAAGACATAGAAGAAGCTATCGGCGCGGGCGACTATGCGGCGCTCGAAAAGGTTCTCAAAGAGATGACCCCCGACGACGTTATCAACGAAATGCTCGCAAGCGGGCTCCGCGGTCGCGGCGGCGCAGGCTTCCCGACGGGAAGAAAGTGGTCTTTCGCAAAAGCCTCTCAGGGAAGCGTAAAATACGTATGCTGCAACGCCGACGAAGGCGACCCGGGCGCGTTCATGGACCGTTCTGTACTCGAAGGCGACCCGCACTGCGTGCTCGAAGCTATGGCGATAGCGGGTTATGCGATAGGCTCCAATCACGGCTTCATATACGTTCGTGCGGAATACCCCGTCGCAGTACAGCGCCTTAAAATAGCGATACAACAAGCGCGCGAGTACGGACTGCTCGGCAAAAACATTCTCGGATCGGGTTTTGATTTCGATATTGAGATACGCCTCGGCGCGGGCGCATTCGTATGCGGCGAAGAAACCGCGCTGATGACCAGTATAGAAGGTCATCGCGGAGAGCCCCGTCCCCGTCCCCCCTTCCCTGCGGTCAAGGGCTTGTTCGGTAAGCCGACGATACTCAACAACGTTGAGACCTGGGCAAACGTCAACCCGATAATAATGAACGGCGCGGCGTGGTTCTCAAAGATAGGAACCCCCAACTCTTCGGGCACCAAGGTGTTCGCTCTGGGCGGAAAGATAACAAACGTAGGTCTCGTTGAAGTCCCGATGGGCACCACCCTGCGCGAAATAGTCGAAGAGATAGGCGGCGGCATCCCTAACGGAAAGAAATTCAAGGCGGCTCAGACGGGCGGTCCGTCGGGCGGCTGTATCCCCGCGGAGTGCATAGACACGCCGATAGATTACGACAGTCTGCTCGCCATCGGCTCCATGATGGGCAGCGGCGGTATGATAATACTGGACGAAGACACCTGCATGGTGGATATCTCCAAGTTCTACCTTGAATTCACTGCGGACGAATCGTGCGGAAAGTGCACCCCCTGCCGTATAGGTACGAAGCGCCTTCTGCAGCTTCTGACCAAGATAACCGAAGGCAAGGGCGAACCCGAAGACTTAGTCAAGATAGACGAACTCGCCAACCATATGAAACAGTCATCGCTGTGCGCGCTGGGTCAGTCCGCGCCCAACCCTGTACTGTCCACCCTGCGCTATTTCAGAAAGGAGTACGAAGCGCATATAAACGACAAGATTTGTCCTGCCGGTGTTTGTAAAGCATTGTTTACATACCATATCATCCCCGACAAGTGCAAGGGTTGTACTCTGTGCGCGAGAAACTGTCCCGTCAAGGCGATCAGCGGCGAAGTCAAGAAGCCGCACGTCATCGATACGTCAAAGTGCGTAAAGTGCGGACTGTGTATCGCCAACTGCAAATTCGGCGCGATAGAGAGAAAGTGAGGTGGAGAAAATGGAAAAAATGGTCAATCTTAAAATAAACGGAATATCCGTCACCGTACCCGAAGGTACGACGATACTGCAGGCGGCGAGAAAGGCGCATATCGAGATACCTACCCTCTGCTTCCTCAAAGACGTAAGCTGCGCGGGCTCATGCCGTATGTGCGTGGTAGAGGCAACGGGCGCGCGCGGTCTTGTCGCGGCGTGCGTATACCCCGTCGCGGAAGGCATGGAGGTAAGAACGAATACCGACAAGTGCCGCCGCTCGCGTAAAATGACTCTGGAGCTCTTCCTGAGCAAGCACAAGAAAAAGTGTCTTTCCTGCGAAAGAAACCACAACTGCGAATTGCAGAAACTCTCTCTCGGTTACAGCGTGGACGAAGACAGATTCAAGGGCGAGGACTTCGTTCTTCCTATCGATCTGTCCACCCCGTATGTAGTACGCGACAACGATAAATGCATCAACTGCATGCGCTGCGTGGCGGCTTGCCGCAAACAGCACGTAAACGCGATAGGTCCTATAGGCAGAGGCTTCAACGTACATATAGGAAGCGCGTTCGACCGTCCTCTTTCCGATTCTCCCTGCATAGGCTGCGGTCAATGTATAGTTGCGTGCCCCGTAGGCGCGCTCAGCGAAAACTCTACGGTTGACGAGGTATGGGACGCGCTCGGAGACAGTACTAAAAAGGTAGTGTTCTTCACCGCTCCGTCTATTCGTGCGACTCTCGGCGAAGCTTTCGATATGCCTATCGGCACCAACGTGGAAGGCAAGATGGTAGCGGCGATAAGACGCCTCAGCCCTTACGCGGTATTCAATATGGACGTTACCGCAGACCTTACGATAATGGAAGAAGCGAGCGAGCTTATCAACCGTATAAAGACAAATAAGCCGATGCCTATGTTCACGTCCTGCTGTCCCGCGTGGATAAAGTTCGTCGAACAGACTTATCCCGAGTTCATCCCCAATATTTCCACCTGTAAGTCGCCGCAGCAGATGTTCGGCGCGCTGCTCAAAAGCTACTGGTGCGAAAAACACGGCATAGACCCCAAGTCTCTGTACGTTGTCAGCGTTATCCCCTGCACCGCGAAAAAATACGAATGCAAGCGCGAACAGATGAAAGGCGATGTAGACGCGGCGATTACGACGAGAGAACTCGCGCGCATGATAAAGACCGCAGGTATCAAGTTTAACGAACTTCCCGACGAGGAATTCGACAACCCGTTCTCTACGGCTTCGGGCGCGGGCGCGATATTCGGCGCGACGGGCGGCGTTATGGAAGCGGCTTTAAGAACGGCGGCTCACATGCTGGACGGCAATTTCGAAGTCCTCGACTTCTTCGCGGTACGCGGCACTCAGCCGATAAAGGAAGCGACCTATCTCGTAGCGGGTCATACCCTGCGCGTAGCCGTAACTTCGGGTATAGAAAACGCGCGTACTCTGCTGGAGTCGATAAAATCAGGCGAAAAGAAATACGATTTTATCGAAATAATGGCTTGCCCCGGCGGCTGCGTGAACGGCGGCGGTCAGCCCACTCTTTCGGACAGCGTACGCAATACGGTGGAACTCAAAGACGCGCGCGCGAAAGCGCTTTACACCAGCGACGTTCACAACGGATTGCGCCGCTCTGCAGACTCTCCCGTAATGGACGTTCTGTACGACGAATTCTTCGGCTTCCCCAACAGCCGTAAAGCACACGAACTGCTGCACACCTCTTATAAAGAGAACAAAAAGATATAATAAAAACCTTCTTTTACGCTCCGCTTTCTGATGTGCACCTCCAAAAGTGTCCAACTTTTGGGGTTCACCTCATAAAGCGGGCTTTTTTTATCTTTATCGACTTACCCGTTTTATTTTAAAATGCATTTTACTATTCCGCTCCGCCTCTGTTTTTGCAAAGTCTTCGTTTCGATAATATTTATTTGCTCGTCTGAACACTTTGATTTCCCAAAAGTTTTAAATATATTTTACATAATTTTATTGTAAAACTTAGGGAAATATGATAAAGTAAGATCAAAGGAGAAGATGATGGCAATAAAAGACAAATTCTTAAGCGTAAAACCGTGGGGCTCAAGAAGAGTCGTAAAACTTATAAGGCGTTTCGGCTGGGAGCTTTACGACGCAACCGAAAATACGGAGATCACCGAAACGACAGAATACCGCACCGAGATCGAAGACGGAGAAATTAAGGAGACAAAGACGACGAGCCGCTCCAAATACACGATCTACGACCTGCATTTCGTAAGAGACAGCAGCGCTTTTTCCAACCTTCCCGCAATTTTTTTGCCTGAACTGCTTTTCAACGTAGTCTTTTTCTTCCGCAGGATAACGGGAACTCTCGCTCCTCTCGCGATAGCGGCTTTTGCGATAATGGTATTCCTCGCGGGAGGCGACGCGGATATCATCGCTAACGACTCAATATCCCGCGTATGCGTAGCGGAGATCGTTGTATGGATAGCCTTGAGAATATGCGAACAGATACTTTCGATCACCGCTAAATTAATACTTAAAAGAAAAAGACGATATTGATACTATCGGGTCGCCTTTTCAATCCGATAAACTCTATCAGTTTTTTAAAGCCATAAATTAAACATAGGGTTTTACAATTGATTTTTGTTAAATTATAAGTTATAATACAATTGTAATCAACAGGGAGAACGTCTATATGAAAAAGAAATTACTGCTCATTATGCTTATATCGCTGTGTATCGCTTTAACGTTGACAGCCTGCGGCTTCTTCGATTCAGGCTCAAACGACGGCAAAGACGAAGATAGTGTACTGCCACCACCGTACGAAGAACCTGCCGTCGAATATACCGTAAAACTAGTCACTAACGGAGGCTATGTTTCTTTCGATCTACCCGAAAAAATGAATTCAAAAACTTACTACGACCTGCCTTCCGCTTCGAAAACAGGATACGTGTTCAAAGGCTGGTACAAAAATCCAGACTTTACAGGGGAAATTTTAACTTCTATACCTGAAGGCAACTCGACGGATCTCACTCTGTACGCTTGCTACAGAAAACTGGTTACCATAACGTACGAAGCAAACGAAGGCGAACATATCAACAAAACGCAATACGCAGAAGGAGACACCGTAACTCTCTCTCCCGCATATAAATCGGGGTATATATTCTGCGGTTGGTATCTTTACCCGTCTTTCAGCGGCTATAAGGTCGAAGTTCTGTCCGATATTACGGATGACGTTACGCTGTACGCGTATTTCTGCGCTGCTTACCCCGTGACTTATAATTTACAAGGCGGTATAAACAATGCGCAAAATCCCGACGCATATTGCGAAGAATTTTCCTTCCAGCTCTACTCTCCCGAAAAGGCAGGCTATAATTTCGAAGGTTGGTACGACTATGACGGAAACCCCGTCACAGAGATAGCCAAAGGAAGTACCGGCGCTATAGTTCTGACCGCAAAATGGTCAATCGCCGAATACAGTCTCGTATGGAATCTCAACGGCGGATATTCTGCTTATCCCTATCCGTCAAGCTATACTTTCGGTACAGGCGTTCCTTCAAGCGAATTCGCGTTCCCAAAAAAGAACGGAATGGTCTTTGCCGGTTGGTATTCTACCATCAACGGCGAAACCGTGCGTCTTTCCGAAATAAGTGAAAAAATGTACGGAAACCTTACGATATCGGCAAAATGGGAAACCGACGTATGTCTGCAATCTTCAAACAACTGGACTTATACAGGCAACACGAACAGCAAACAACTGACCGTAAAGCAGGATGACGACGCCTTTATAGTAACCGTGCCCGACTCTCTTAAATGGCTGTATCAGCAAGGCAAACTGGGCGTAAAGATATCTGCAACTCTCTATTCAAACGTCAGGTCTCAGGGAAACGCTACGGCGACCGCTTACTCTTCACTTCTCGTCAACGGACAGGAGTATAACGCAAGCTCGATAAGCAAAAAAGGCGGCGGATATTCTTACTGGAACGGATTCTGGACTGTACCGCTAACAGGCGATTGGGGTTATAGCGGCAACAAGACCGTAGACGTCAATCTTACGCTTGCTTCAGACTCCCTGAATATCGGATATAAATATTATCTTACCAGCGACAAGGAAAACGACGAAATCGAATTCAATATGCAATTCGGTTGTCCCGAAATCGTCTGCACCTTCTACATAGTAGACTAAACAAGATCTCAGACAAGTACTAATCCCCGCCATTTGGCGGGGTTTTTCTTTTTCAGCACGATAGGTCTTAATTAGATGATACCCGTATTCAACAAAAAAGCGTATTAAAAAAGCCTGAATTGACTGATTTATCCTCTTAAACGTAAAATTTAGATATCCGTATTGCTTAGAGCTCAAACGTTATGTATAATAAAAATATGAGCGTTTAAAACGCGTGAAGGGAGAAAACTATGACGGCGGAAAACAAGAAGAAGTTGATTCAGGCGGTAATGATAACAGTCGCGGCGGGTCTCAACGTGTGGGGGCTGCTCACTCTCGCCCAGACGACGGGCGCAGACGTAGGGCTTACTTACATAAGCAATATACCCAATCTTATCGCCAGATATGTAATCGTAGTAATAACGATGGCGGCGGGAATAATGCTTATGAGCGCGGCGGCGGGAACCTTTAAAGGAAAGGTCAAAAACGTGTTCTCGATAGCCGTATGTACTTACAGCACGATACTGACTATCCCCCTTTTCCTTGCTTTTATCCTGTGCATACCGATAGCTGCGGGCGCGACCTTCCCCGCTTTCATCGACGAGATGGTCAGGGATATCTGCTACTCTTTCCAGGATATATTCGGCAAAGGCTGGCTGCAGTATCTGATATACGTCCTCGGCACGATAATGGGCGCGATATTCCTGGCGGTACCTATCCTTTCGACTTATTTTACAGTCAAAGATATAGACCTTATCGCTCTTATCAAGTCTAAGCTGAACAAAAACAAAAGCGACGTAAACGCTGAAAAAACGGAATGACAGAAATAAATCACGCGCGCCTCGTAAAGGGGCGCATTTTTTATTTTCCTTTCGCTTTTCGCGAAAACCGAACATGGGATTTGCAATCGACCTTTTTTCAATATCCTTCGTCTTATCTGAAAAACGCGTGAGTCATACGGTTTCAGACGCTTTTATTACCTGTACGAGAAGTCCGTGTCGAAACAGATCTGAAACGCCCTTGACTTATGCACCGCAAATAATTTATCATAAAATTATAAAATCCGTTGGCAAAAACCGCCCGCGGTTTGTTATATAGGTGAAGAATGTCAGACAAAGCGCTCGAAAAAGCAGTGGTCAGGCTGAAAAACGGCGACGACCGCGCGTTCGATCATATCTACGATAAGACCTACAAGGTCGTGTTCTTCGTCGCCTTCCGTATACTCGGCAACAAGCACGCGGCGGAAGACGTCGTTCAGGATACCTACCTGAAAGCTGTATCGAATATAAGCGCGTACGACTCAGACAATTTCGTCGCCTGGATAACGACCATAGCAAGAAACAACGCGCTCAACGAATACAACCGCACAAAACGTCAGACAGCGACCGACTTTTCCGCAGAGGACGGCTACCGCGAAGGGAATTTCTCTATGCCTGACGAAGACAGCTTCGGACTTATATCCCTTGCGAAAAATCTGCTTGACGAAACGGATTATAAGATAGTGATAATGTGCTCGGTCGCAGGCTACAAACGGCGCGAAGCGGCAAAGGCGCTCGATATGCCGATATCGACGGTGTCTTACAGGCTTAAACAATCGCTGGAACTACTCGCAAGACACGTCAAAGGAGGGTCGAAATGAACAGAATATCCAAAGACTTGAAAAAAGACGCGGACAGACTGCTCCCCGACGAAAAACTCAAAGAAGAGATAAAAGGCAGGCTGTATCCTTACGGCAAGCCCGAACGCGCAAAACGCCCCAAAAGAGGGCTTGCTTTCGCAATGTCCGCAGTCGCCTGCGTACTGGTGATAGCAATAGCGCTCGCGGTCGTGTTCTCTCTGCCGACAAGCGATAAACCTACCCCTCCGATAAACGCGGGAAACGTATCGGACACCTTAGTTCTCATAGATATCAACCCGTCTTTCGAAATAGTTGCGGATAAGGACGGCAACGTAAAATCGGTAACGGGCGTGAACAGCGACGCAAGGATCGTTCTTCTGGGGAAG
The DNA here is from genome assembly GCA_018714045.1 of Candidatus Ornithoclostridium faecavium. Lineage (GTDB taxonomy): Bacteria > Bacillota > Clostridia > Christensenellales > UBA3700 > Ornithoclostridium > Ornithoclostridium faecavium. The sequence continues at coordinate 1,618 of DVNX01000067.1, read as the reverse complement.
AACTATACGGGCGTTTCCGTTTACGAAGCATGCGCCGATATAATCAAGACGTCTATAAACCTGGGATATGTGAATAACAAACACGGGCAGGTAAATATTTCAGCATACAACGAAGACGACGTCGTAAGCAAACAGTATATCGACCTGCTTACCGGCAACGTGAACGATATGGTGACTGCAAGCGGAGGCACCGTGGTTGCGACTGACGGCGAAGCCGCAAAGCAAAAACTTATAGACGAAATAATCGCGGCTTACGGAACTACCGCGGGGCTGGACGACAAGACGGTGCTTGAACTTCACCGCATTCTCAAACAGTACGACCCGACCAAAGAAAAAGAGCTGGATAAGCTCGAAGATCTGTGGGAAGAAGAACTCGAAAAAGCGGGTCTTGACGACGACGCCATGGAAGACGCCATCGACGCGTGGAAAGAACAACACCTCAAGCCGCTGGGCGAAGAACTTGAAGAAGAACTCGAATATTATATTGATATATACGAGATAAAGCTTATTTACAACGGCATGAGCGAAAAGCAGGCTGAAGCCGCGGCAAAAGAAGAGGAATACCGCCTTGCCGAAATAGGAAGACAGGACAGAACTGCGCTCAGAACGTTCATCGACGAATGGTGGATCGCCGCAGAAAAAGAGTTCTTCGACCTTATCGGACAAAAACTCAAAGACGACGGATACGACGAAACAGAAACAGCGGAGAAAATTTCAGAAATAAGCTCTCTTCTCGACAAAAAGGACAACGAAGACCGCAAGGAACTTATCGCGGAATTTATAGAAGGCTATTACGAAAGTATCGCGGAGCCTGACGAGGACGAAGATTTCTGGGAAGAATTTTTCGAAGAACTCTATGAAAGAGATTGAGCAATGAAGGACAATACAGATAAAAACTTTTTACTGAGAAAATACGTCCCCTCGGATATCGGGGGGATATTGCACGTATTCGAAAGCTCTGTAACAGAACTTTGTGAGAACGACTACTCTCCCGCTCAGATACGCGCATGGATAAATTGCGCGGACGAAAGAAAATGGAACGCTGAGTTTTTATCCCGACACACGACGGTAGCGGTCATCGACGACGAAATAATAGGTTTTTGCGACACGGAGGAGAACGGCCATATCGACAGACTTTACGTTTCACCGAAACATGCAGGCAAAGGCGTAGGCGCCTCGCTCATAAAAGACGCGGAAAGCTTTTTATGCGGAAAAGAAATAAGAGTCGAAGCTTCTGTCACAGCGAAACCTTTTTTTCAAAAACTCGTATACAGGGTCATCGAAGCGCAACGCGTTCAAAGACGCGGCGAAACGCTTATTAATTACAAAATGATAAAAACCGCTTAATTCAAGCGGTTTAAATTTTCTCTCTCCTCTTCAGTGAGCTTTGAGTACGCGCGTTCATAGGATACCAGACCAGAATAATACGAACCAGCCCTGAGGCGCCCGCGTGGCGGGAACAGTAGTCGCTGTCGCGTACAGTTGTATGTATCAAATAGCTAAGCTTTTTTGTTTACACCATAGGCTTTGAACACATACTGAAATCATCGCCTGAGGGTGCGTGCAGTTTTAAGCAGTGTTATCCGTACCCGATTGCATAATGTGAAGCCTTTCAACG
>DVNX01000066.1 GCA_018714045.1 Candidatus Ornithoclostridium faecavium | reverse complement strand
ACTCCACTAAGTTAGCATATGCTAACTTATTTACAGAATGAACTTTTTACTTTTCAAAGCCATTATATTATATATCCGAATTAAAAATTACCCTATCGGTTAGCAATAACTAACTTGATTGCATGCAAAATCTGCCGGTCTTTATTTGCCTTGTCTTAAAAATTCTTTTACGGCACAAAACATTTCGTCGCTGATTACGTGTTCGATCCTGCAAGCGTCCGTTTCTGCCGTTTGTCTGTTTACACCTATTTTCTCAAACAGAGCCGTAAGCACTTCATGCTTTTCAAATATGCCTTCGGCTTTTTTTCTGCCGTTTTCTGTAAGTATAATTCCTCCGCTTTCGTTTACTTTTGCATAACCTCTTTGCTGAAGCAGTTTTATAGCTCTGCAAACGCTCGGTTTTGCATATCCGAGATCCGCGGCAACGTCTATCGACCTTACGACAGGCAACGTTTTGCTTAGCAGATAAATAGTTTCGAGATACATTTCTTCCGATTCTCTCGTTCTCATTTTTCCTCCTTTACCCCAACGCTACGTCGAGTATCATCATTATTACGAATCCGCCCATTATACCCCATGTGCCGAGATGCGGATGCTCTTCCATTTTAGAATCGGGAATGAGATCTTCAACCACAACGAATATCATTGCTCCCGCGGCAAATGCAAGAAGCCACGGCTGAAGTATCTCTATTTCCGAGGCAAGCAGATAACCGATCAAAGCGAATACCGGTTCTACCGCTCCGCTGAAAGTTCCGTATGCAAATGCTTTGAGTTTGCTTCCCGTAACGGTTTTCATCGGTAGCGACACCGCTGCCCCTTCGGGAAAATTCTGTATTGCCATACCGACTGCCAATCCGAGTGCCGCAAGATACGCGGACTTCTCTCCTATTACAGACGCGGCTCCGAATGCAAAGCCGACAGCAAGTCCCTCAGGAATATTGTGTATAGTGACAGCCAGAAACATTTTCATCGGCTTTTTTAATGCCACTCTCGGTCCTTCTTCTTCGCTTGTACCGAAATGGACGTGCGGCACAAGCTTATCAAGCACAACAAGAAACAATCCTCCGATCAGAAAGCCTGCGGCGGCGGGAACAAAATTAAATTTACCGTAACTTTCAGAGCCTTCTATCGACGGCAACAGTAAAGACCAGACACTCGCAGCTATCATTATTCCCGCGGCAAATCCGAGCAACAGCGTATTTACTTTTTCGGATATTTCTTTTTTGAACAGAAATACCACCGCCGCCCCTGCCGTTGTTGCAACGAATATAATCAAAAAACCGAGTGCTGTTATAAGTTCATTGCTCATATTGCCTGATCACCTTTATTTTTTTGATACGACGGTATAAATAAAGCCTTTCACCTTCCACGCGTCCAATACTTTGAATCCGTTATTTTTCATTCTCGATGATATGCCTTTTATCCCGGACACATTGCAATCTCCGCTGTTCATAAGAGGGAAAATAATATGATTGTCTATCCATGCGCCTATTCCGTCCAGCCCGGTATCGGATAAAATGTAAACTCCGCCCTTTTTCAGAACGCGATAAACTTCTTTCATTGCCTCATCGGGATATGGATAGTGGTGAAAACTCTGCACACAGGTCACAACGTCAAAACTTTCGTCGTCATACGGCAACATATTTGCACTGCCTCGGACAAATTCAGCCCCTTTAATATTCTTGCTTTTTGCTACCTCTATCATTTTTTCCGAAAGATCCAGCCCGTAATATTCCGCGTCTCTTTCCTTCGCAAGATTATCTATGAGAAATCCTGTTCCGCACCCCACATCAAGCAATCGCTCAAACGGTACGTTTTTCAAATATTTTTGTATGTCGACGCAACTGATCTTCCCTTCTTTAGAGTAATAAACAGTGTCTTTAGAATCATAGTCTTTTGCCTGATTATTAAAATGAATTCTCGAAAGTTTTTCGAAATCCTTCATAAATACTTCCTCCGCCACATGGTTAGCAATTGCTAACTGATTATATGATATGTCATTTAATATGTTTTTGCCATGAATAAGCCAAAACTAACAATTTACAATATTAGCATTATTCAAACCAATATTTACTGACCTTTGAAAACTTGTATTCGACTTTGTATAAATACGCTCCACCACAGCGCCTTGCCGCTCGTAGGCGGCAGGCTCGTAGCTTCGATTTGTGGCAATGAACTTAGACGCTCGTCGTAGGGCATGGCTTATGCGGGAAGGCTCATCGCTATTCCGTCACTACCGTTCCTTACGACTCCCCTTATCTCCAAAAACGCAAAAAAGCACCGAAAATCGGTGCTTTTTTCATGCTTTAACAGAAATAAGATGCAGACAAAACTTTCCTTTTTTTCTTAACGGGTGAGGCTCAACATATAGATACGCCATATTTAGAAGTGCCAGTTCGCTTCAATATGCCAATTTATGCTTTTCTCCATAATGTATTGCCCGTCCGCAAGCTAAATCCCCATACGAAATTACAATGCTCTAAAACTCAATTTGATTTCCGTCGACCAGATAGTTTGTTTAATATCCATACGAAATTACAATGCTCTAAAACGAGTGACCGTGCTTGAACTCAACGGCTCGGGTTTAATATCCATACGAAATTACAATGCTCTAAAACTATTCGTCACTATCATACATAGCCGCCTTTGTTTAATATCCATACGAAATTACAATGCTCTAAAACACTGATATGGCAAAGCTTGAAACGGGCTTTGTTTAATATCCATACGAAATTACAATGCTCTAAAACTCTTGAGCAGAAAAATCACGAGACAACTGAGTTTAATATCCATACGAAATTACAATGCTCTAAAACCAGCGTTGACAAACTCCGACCAGCCCTTCGGTTTAATATCCATACGAAATTACAATGCTCTAAAACATTGTCTTCCACCTCCTCGCCGTTCTCAGGGTTTAATATCCATACGAAATTACAATGCTCTAAAACTGCAATGCGCGATAGTGTTTTATCAATTATGTTTAATATCCATACGAAATTACAATGCTCTAAAACACAACGCCACAGGCATCAACTCAGAGAACGGTTTAATATCCATACGAAATTACAATGCTCTAAAACAATATTGGATTTAGATCCAGCTGAAATACTGTTTAATATCCATACGAAATTACAATGCTCTAAAACGACAACGTGCTACTAACAATCGGCTAAAATGTTTAATATCCATACGAAATTACAATGCTCTAAAACTTATTTCGGCGTTGTTGCCCTGCGCCTCGTGTTTAATATCCATACGAAATTACAATGCTCTAAAACTGCGTGCCATATTCACCTCTTTTTCTTGTAGTTTAATATCCATACGAAATTACAATGCTCTAAAACTCATCTTTTTAACAGAAGAAATGATTTTACGTTTAATATCCATACGAAATTACAATGCTCTAAAACACTGGTGCAGCAAAATGAGCGACGCAGAAGTTTAATATCCATACGAAATTACAATGCTCTAAAACACATTTATTATATGAACGGCGAATTTAGTGGTTTAATATCCATACGAAATTACAATGCTCTAAAACCTCCGCCGACGATAGGGGCGTCGTATGCTAGTTTAATATCCATACGAAATTACAATGCTCTAAAACTTCGCTACGGCAAGCACACGCTTGGGTTTTGTTTAATATCCATACGAAATTACAATGCTCTAAAACCTGTCGCGTTCTGTTTAATTTCGTACCACGGTTTAATATCCATACGAAATTACAATGCTCTAAAACGTCAAATATTTTATGTACCTCAGCAATGTGTTTAATATCCATACGAAATTACAATGCTCTAAAACTTGAAATCAAGAGTGTAAACCATTTTAAGGGTTTAATATCCATACGAAATTACAATGCTCTAAAACGCTTGATACACAAACGTTGTATCGTATGCGGTTTAATATCCATACGAAATTACAATGCTCTAAAACCACTTGTATTTATAAAGGAAAACTTCATCGGTTTAATATCCATACGAAATTACAATGCTCTAAAACGACTTTGAGAAAGAGCAAGCTTCTGTTTTAGTTTAATATCCATACGAAATTACAATGCTCTAAAACTGTTAATGAAATAAGCGAACCGTTCGTATTGTTTAATATCCATACGAAATTACAATGCTCTAAAACATAGGTATGCTTCTGACGGATACAACAAACGTTTAATATCCATACGAAATTACAATGCTCTAAAACACTACGTCGTCGACAAAGATACGGGCTATGGTTTAATATCCATACGAAATTACAATGCTCTAAAACGGACGTGTATCGCATTTATACGTATAACGGGTTTAATATCCATACGAAATTACAATGCTCTAAAACGTCATACTTTGCCATATTACCAAACTTGAAGTTTAATATCCATACGAAATTACAATGCTCTAAAACTTAAACAGGGTAAGAATATTCTCGGCAATTAGTTTAATATCCATACGAAATTACAATGCTCTAAAACAAACGTGTAATCGACTTTAACTCAAGCGACGTTTAATATCCATACGAAATTACAATGCTCTAAAACGCGAGGTTTTATCAGTAAACACAAAAACTAGTTTAATATCCATACGAAATTACAATGCTCTAAAACAATAGCCCCACTAAGTCAATCGCGGTTATAGTTTAATATCCATACGAAATTACAATGCTCTAAAACATCCGCTCACCGACGAGAATTACAAAAATTGTTTAATATCCATACGAAATTACAATGCTCTAAAACTAGACGGGTTCGTTGTTAAAGTCGTTTGCGGTTTAATATCCATACGAAATTACAATGCTCTAAAACCTCAAACCGAGGGGCAAGCAAAGGATTTGTCAATTCCGGCAACTTCGTATGGCTTTTAAAAGATCATATCAGAAAAATCTTCATCTATAAAAATTTTCTTCTCGGAAAACAATTTTCCTTCTCTATGTACACTTTCCACCAAAATCAACCCGATTCTGTTTCTCAATGCACAACGGTATATCATTTCAAGTTCTTCACTGCTCAGATATGCTTTGACCTGCACGAGAACTATTGCTCTGCACAGTTTTAGCTCTGCGCAAACAATTATATACTGTTCCAATTTTGACGCAATGCTTTCTTCTGCACAAAACGGAACCAATCCGATCATCGCGCAGATATCTTTAACATCGATCTCAGGTGATACGTCCAGATCGACATTAAGACATTTTAATGTGTCGAGAAAATATTGTTTAAGCCGAGAAATTAAGTTTTCAAGGTTCATACGTTCTTCCGGATCCGAAAAAACGGTACTGTCAACATGCTTATACAATTTATTCAACAACGTCTTGTTTTTCAGAGATAAATCGAAATAATCTCTTATGCATATTATATCGTTATTGCAAAGCAAATCGTTGCCTCCGTCAATGGCAAGCTCCCGTGCAGGAAATACCGTCTCAGTAAAATCCAGCAGAACGTTATTAAATATCTCCTGCCTTGCCAATTCCAGAACGGCAACGTTTTCACTCAGATCTACTGTCGCATTGTCACAATTATATAGTCTCAATATCATATTATCACTAATTTTTTGTCATTGTCCAGCACTTTGGTAGTAAAATCACCCAAACAAATATCCATAGATTCAAATTGTTTTTCAGTCACGCTCAACATCATAATGCTACCCTTTTTCGGCATATATCTTTTTATTCTTATTTTGATCAAATCGACCGCAGTCGAATTTATAGCGAGTTTACAGTAAACAGATTCTTGCAACATCAGGAATCCGTCTTTAATCAAATCTTTTCTGAACCTTGCGGCACTTCTGCGTTCAGCAGCCGTATCTCTGGGCAAATCGAAAAACAATAAAAGTCTCATATATCTGTACGCACTCATAAAAAATCGTAAAACAAAAGTTTTTCAGTGTTTCCTCTGTCAAGGCAATCTATCACGTTCTTCACATAAACGCTTATCGCATCGTGCATAGAATAATCTCTGTCGTATTGAACGCGTTTATTCAACAACCCTACCAATTCGAATTTATAATTTTTGTCAAATTGTCTTTTCCCTTGACTAAAAACAAATTCATCCACTATTACTCGCCACGGCTCTATCAAATCACAGGAAAAGTTGAACTCGTTAAACTCGTTTCTGTGATTGATCCCTATCTGCGTTAGTCTTCCGCACCCCACAACCGCTCTGTTTATATCCGATAAAACAATGCTGTATCCATAATTTAGCGCAGCATTGATATCGTTTGAGTCGTTTCTGTTGAATCCTTTTCCGAAAAGAGTATTAAAATATACCTTTGCTGCATGTCCTTCACGATTGGTTTCATCGTTAAGTTCTATTTCAGACAAGTAATCTTCAATGATTTCCGCCCTGTCGTCAAAACCGAATTTGCGCAACAGTTTCGCCTGATTGGCTATTTTTGCAGCAATTATTGCAGTGTTGACAGAACTTATCACGTCCTTATTCCACTCAATCTGCATTTTCAGCTTCTTCGCGCAATTATAACATCCGTAATAGTTTGTCAATTCACCGTAGGGATTACGTTTTTCATCACAAAATATCACTTTTATTTTCTGACGGGCGAGTTCACACAGCGCAACTCCCGTAATGTTTATTGCGGGGCAGGCAATCATCAAATAATACACTTCAGAAAGATGGATCTTTTTTATTTCTTCAGAACGCAATATCAGATAATTGCCGTTTACGCTGATTTTACAAGGCGAATCCACGATTACAGCGCGCCACCCCATGCGTCATACTCCCTTGTGAGAGCGTTCGCGCAGACCGGTTATCGAACGGTCGAACCATATCGCTTTATCGGGATATATATTAAAGCTCAATCTACCGAAAGGCTCCTCTTTCCCCGCTTGCGTTTGCAATCTGATTACCCCTGGTCCGGGGGCGGTCAACGTAATCATTTTTTTGATCAATCCGGTCTTTTCTTCTATAGTCATTGAATCGAATTTTTCTGCCGTTATCCAATCCAATACGTCCGCAAACTTAGCCACAATAGGATAAAATCTTCTCAGCTTACCGGAATAATAGCTGATAAATTCTTTGATAAGAAGATCGTAATATTCAGTATCAGCTTTTATCTCATCAATCTTATCCTGTTCCACCAGCCACAACAGCCTCTCGTATTTTTTATTGACTGTAAGCTGACGCGCATTATTCAGTTCCATGACTCCTGTTATGTAGCACAATTGTCCTTTGTACTCTATCAATTGGAATTTGTAGACGTATTTCAATACCTTCGCATCTTTTCCGAAATTCTCCTTTATATATTTGTCAATACTGCCCAAACAATTTACTATCACGGGTATTTCAGCAAAAGAGTGTTTTTTCTCACCTTTTTCAGTATGCTCGACAATCGCATAATACGCCGGTTTTCGAGAACTGTAACCGCCGTAAATGTCAGGAGGCAAAGGATTTCCGTTGCGATATTTCTGAGGTATCAGATTCTTTTTCCCAGCCATTGGGCTATATAAAGTCTGATCGTAAAACGCAGATTCTGCCATGCGCTTTATTTTTTTGACCACGATACAGTCGTTGGATGCCATCGTATTGAAAACGTTTTTGCGGAAAGGCTCGTCCCAGATGACCTCGCCGTCGGAGTTTATATTCTGATGCTTTTCAAACAACCCGAGTATAATACCGTTGCGAGCTTTTTCTACTGCTTTTCCTTCTTTAAAATCCAAATTTTCTCTGTTAGAAAGATAAGTCTTGCATATGCTGCCCCAAGACGGACATCCTTTATTCCTGAATTGTCCTAAAACAGCGGTAAGATATGCGTCCTTTGCGTGATGCATATCGTTAAGACTGCGTATTTTATAAAAACCGCCTTTGCCTTTCTGCGCGTATTTCATCCTCATCGCGTGATTCAAAGATTGCCTTATTCCGCTTACCCTGCAATTCGGGAAACGTCTTATAAGCAATTCTCTCACAAGTCTGACAGAATAACTCGTATCGGTTAGCTGTCTGTTGATAAAACCTGCAAGATCTTCTTCGTCATAATGCGTTTTTTGCAAGGTTTTGAGTTTCTCTGAACTTATAAACTTTTTTGAATACAGGTATTGCCAGAATCTGTTCATTTTTTCAACAATATCCGCATCCATACCCAACCTGCCTTTTTTTATCTGGTTCGCCGAAGTCTTGACAAGGACTCTGTTGTTCAAACTGTCGTTTGACATTACCGACCTGGGAACGATATGGTCTATCTGACAATCGTTGATAGAATCTACGTCAATGGTCTCGCCGCTGTACATACATCTGCCGAGTTGCAGAAACCAAAGATACAGCTTGTCCTTATCAAGCCTGTCACGATTATCAAGAGCCTGAAGTTTGTCATTGCATTCGGAATTGAAATATTCGTCGTTTTTTATGCTTCTGTACAATTCCTTCAGCATTTGCACACGCGAGCTGACGGTTTTTTTCGTCCTTTCCTCAAAAGTAGTTTCAATATAAATACTTTCGGGTTCATTACCGATAATGTCGCATATCTCTTCGACCACTCTGAGCGCGTTCCAGACAGACTGTTTGACGACGGGCGAACAATGCAGATCTTTAACATCGTTTATACTGAATTTCTCAATATCTTTTTCTTCCGCATTCAACAACTCCGCAAATCCGAGTTGTTTATCGTAGCGAATCTCGTTGAAATTTTTGTCAGTTTCATACAATGTTTCGAGTACGGTTTTTCCGTCTGCGCCGCGCACTCCGCATATTACCTTTTTAGAAAACGAACCCCACCCCGTATAATGCAATGCAGACAGTCTTCTTATTTGATCTTCATTATATACGCCTTGACTTTTCAATCTGTTTATTCTCGCTTTTTTGTCCTCAAATATACTAAGAATGCGCACGGTTTCTTCATAAGCGTCAATTTTTTCTTTATTAAAATCATCACCGAGCATGCGTCTGAAATCGCAAAGGGTTGACATTGTAGACGTTAGTCTGTCTTCTGCCATTCCCTCGATATCGTCTGCCTTTACAGGCTCGTTAAATAATTTGTGAAGTGTTATTGCTATATCTTTTTTCGTGACCTTTTTCTTAGCGCAGCAAAGCACCTCAAACAACTCTTTCTTCCATTCGACGGGTATGCCGCCCCTGCCCGCTATTCTTATCTTGTTCAATTCGTTCAGCACGGTAAAAGCCTGATATAATATCGAATTGCGAGGCAAAGCTTCTTCGTCGGGAAATACAGAACATCCGGACGTCATTCTCGTAATAAACTTTTCTTCAAGCGTAGACGTATCCACCTTTTCATAGAAATTCCACGGTGTGACCTTGCCTTCTATCTTCTGCTCACACCAACCGAATTTGTCACCTTTCAGCGGCCCGACGTAATACGGTCTGCGGAAATTGAGAAGCGCTATGATTTTATCTTTGTTTTCTGCAAGTTCCGGATAAAACCTTCCCTGTTTTTCAAGTATCCCGATCAGTTCTTTTTCATTGAACTGATAGGGGATATATGCGTTCAATACAGAATTTATCAAAGGTAAGAAATCATCTTTTGCAATTTCTCTGAGACAATACTCTTTTTCTTCACTGTCAGGCATTTTATCCAGCAACAGCTTGATACGCTTGCAGAGATCTTCTGAACTGACCCTGTCTTTAAACCAGCCTTTGCTTTTGTCGCCTATATATCTGACGTAATTTACGTCTTTATTCCTTGTGAAAAAGTCTTTGTATTCTTCTTTCGTCATATTCGAAGCGAAGACTTTTTTCAGATTTTTCAAATCTACTGCATGTTTTTCATAACGATCGATCATTGCCTCGCTTATCGTCTTTTTACCCCTGAGGATCTCATCGTACATTACCGCCATGTAAACTTCTTTCAGGCTGTAAAAAACCGTGTCTTTATCCTGTACCGCAGCAAGATAATCAGCCTCTTTTTCTTCGTAATCCTCACTTGCAAAACTGAAAGTGACGTCTTTTCCGTTTTCGTCAAGTATTCTTTCAATCTGTTCTTTTGACAGATCTCCTTTCGGTTCGACGCTTTCTGCAAGTCCGACTTTATAACCGAGCACCGCCCCGACAAATATTTTTACATACTTTTTATAGCCGCTGTCTTCAAATAATTCTACGGCTTTTTCCCGACGGACAGATCTCGGCATCGTTTTGTCTTTGAGTATTTCAGCCAACTTTTCCGTCTTATCGATATAATGTAAATCGTTGCCGTTTTCTTCAAGCGTTCTGAAAAAACCGCATAAAGTACTTGCGAGATCTGATCCCGCCGCGTCAACACTTTGACTTTCTGTCAAAAAATGTCCTCTGTATTTTACAATATGATGCAAAGCAAGATAAATCATCCTTGGATCTGCCTTTTCGTCAGAAGTCATAAGCGTATGCCTTAAATGATATATCGTAGGATTCTGCTTGTAAAATTCTTTATCTGTAATAGCTCCGTCAAATAGATTATATCTGTTAGTTCGAAAAAATTCGCCTTCCCCGCACCGCAGAGAACTGTCTTTCAATCTGACAAAAAAACCGGGATCAGTGTTTTCGATCATGGATCCGAGCAGACTCTGCAGCAGTTTTATTCTTTCTTTTCTGCGCGCAAGCCTTCTTCTCGAACTTCTGAACATTCTGCGTTTTTCTGCAGTCTGCGCATTGTCAAACAATACCGATCCCCAGGCGTGTTTCCCGTTGACTTTTACAACTTTATAGTCATTATTGATAACCGCATATCCGACCGAACCTGTACCGAGATCCAAACCAAGAGTGTAATTTTTGTTAATTTTAGACATATATATTGACGTCCCCCTTTGACTTATGTTATCATATTTATGTAGTATCCATACGAAATTACAATGTCAAGTTAAAATAAATACTACACTACCCGCCCATACTTTTGGGCTGTCGCCTACAGAGGCGACTTTTTTATTGCATATTGTCGCAAAATAATATCAATTTTGATTATATCATATTTTATTTAGCAATTAAATAGGTTTGTCGTATTTTTATTAAAATTTAAAGCAGAACTCACAACCTTAATATCTTTGGTTTTATTTTACTTTGTAACCGCATGATGTTTTTACAAAATCCGCTTTGCCTACAGTCACATTAAACAAACCTTTACTGTTAAAGCGCAAGTAATGATTGAATCCGTAAATTAATAAAATCAAATGTTTATTTAAAATAATTATACCATTCGGATACTCTTAAATCAATGACATAAAAGCAATAAATATAAATCAATATTTACTATTAGCCAATGTTAATTGTTAAAGCAGTTGTTGTATTCTCCTCTCTTCGATGCCGTTATCTGCAAAATAAGCAATAGATCTTTGTCAGCGAAATCGCAACCGAAATGTCATATCATCACACCTCCCGTCCCAGCGACCGCAAACGGCAACATATCTCGTTTTACCGCATATTGTCTGTCTTCCTATGTAATGATTTTCGACACAAAAAAGCTGTTCTTACGCCTCATAAACAGTTTATCGATCCGACGATCCCGACCAATAACAGATGCTTTTTTCAATGATTATGTTATGCGCTTACACGGCGTCTGTCCGTCGCCTCAATCTATGTCCCGATAATGCGACTGCGCCAACGAATGCGAGTATTCCGCGCGTGTTTTATTTTCAGCCGCTTCTTTAAAAACTTATATAATTCAAAAGAGAGGCGCAAAAAACTACGCCTCTCTTCGACCTATCTAATCATCTAACACAATTTGTCGATGTCTTACTTCTCTTCGTTCTTCTCGTCAAAACCGAGCATGTAATCCGTGCTCTTACCGAACAGTTGAGAAAGATCTACCAGTGCCTGATAGCTGGGTTCCTTAAGACCTCTTTCCCAGTTGCTGATCGAAACCTGCGACACGCGCATATAATTTGCTACGTACTGCTGGTTGTAACCGTGTTTGATTCTTTGTTCCTTTAATCTTTCTGCGAATTTCATATATTGTGCCTCCTTTGCCGTTTCACGGCCATATTAATTTATTCGTTCGACCGTTGCGACGAAATCATCTCCCAGTCGAATGCAGTATCCTCAAAACTCAACAGCACCGCTTCTATGCTCTCTCTGTCGACAGGCAATCCCTTTTCTTCAGAGAAAATCTGAAAATATTCATCCATATCGTTGATTATGTCAAGCGCGCTCAGATGAAAGCAATCCAGAACTTTTTTGACAAACGGGTATGCGCTGTAATAATTGCCCACTGCGTTGCACGTCGCATATGCGACCATCCCCGCTATATCCTGAAAAGGAAGTCCTTTCTTCACTCCAGAAAAGCTTACGCAGCAGCATCTGTCGTTTACGATTATGAAATCGTCGAAATCCGCCTTTCCGAGAATGGAACCTTCGTTGAGAGTATAGAACATCTGCAGGAAGATGCACAGCCTGCTGGCAAGATTGACGAGCGCTTTTTCGTCATCGCTCATCGTAGCCTGTCTGTAAGCTTCGGCAAAAGACTGCCCTTCTATAAATTCGCAAATAAGATAGTTGTCACGACTTTCGATAACTTCGGGCGCATAGCCGGTCATCGACACAGACCTCATTATCCGCGCTTCCGTCTGCGGTTTTTCGTTTTCGCCGTATATCTTTATCACGCATTTCCTGCCCTTGTAATTTATGACCGAAATGCTCTTGCGGTCGCTGTGCAGCTGACCTATAGTATTATAACTGCTTGACATAATTTTACCCTACAGATTATTATCCGCCATTTGCATGCGTTTGTCAAAGATTTTTTACTTTTTTCTCTCCGATGCAAAACGTATACGACAAAAAAGAATATCCGTCATTGCGCCTGAACGGTGCTATTTTCGTTGAAAACGTACAATTCGGTATCGGTTTTTGCATAAATACAAATTTATACTGTATTTGATACCCTTAGTTATAATATCAAATTTTTTTTACAATGTCAACAGTTTTTGTATAGATAGCCAAATCGGTGCTACTATTTTACATAAAGATGACAAAAGGCGGCTAACCCACAATTTTGCGTTATTTTTATTCACGCTTAAAATGAGTTGCCGTCTTTTATGAATTTATACCAAGGGTTTTAGCGTCTTACACTGTTGATTATGGCAATAATACATACGCCCACGTCTGCAACGACCGCCAGCCACATCATCGGAACCCACGCGAGAGACACAATCATTATCGCAGCCTTTGCCACAAGCGACAGCCAGACGTTTTCCGCGACGCGTTTTTTAGTCTCTTTCGCAACGCCGAACGCGTAAGGAAGACCCGCAACGGAACCCGTAGACAATACAACGTCGCTTGCCTCCACCGAAGCGTCGTTTCCCAGCCCTCCGACGCATACGCCGAGGTTTGCCGTCTTTATTGCAGGAGCGTCGTTGAGTCCGTCCCCTACGAACATGACCTTTTCGCCTTCGTTCTTCAGTTTTTCTACTTTCTCGAATTTATTCTGGGGAAGCAATGCGGCATAGTATTCGTCTATACCGACCTCTTCCGCTACGTGTTTTGCGCTTGTTTCAACGTCTCCCGTAAGCATTATCACGCGCTTGCCCTGCGCTTTCAACGCCGAAACGACCTCTTTTGCCCCTTCTCTTACGCTGTCGCTGAGAGCGATATAACCCAATTCTTTTCCGTCCTCGGCAAAATACACTACGCTGCCGTATCCTTCGTGAACGCGAGAGACTTTTACTCCGTTTTCCGCCATAAGCTTGAGATTTCCCGCTAAAAGCCGAACGCCGCAGTAATTACAGCCTACGCCCTTGCCCGAATATTCACAGTAGTCTGTTATCCCCGTCACGTCGCTGCTTCCCGCATATTCTTTGATCGAAAGCGCTATCGGATGTGTAGACATGCTCTCGCACGCTCCCGCCGCTTTAAGCAGCTTTTCCTCAGATATTCCCTGCGAGGGTCTTACCTCCGAAACCTCGAACGAGCCCTTTGTAAGAGTGCCCGTCTTATCCATGCAAACAGCTGTAATCCCTCTCATTTCCTCGAGATAATTACCGCCTTTTACAAGTACGCCGACCTTGGAGCATCTGCCTATGCCGGCGAAAAACGCGAGAGGTATCGATATGACCAGAGCGCAAGGGCAAGATACGACCAGAAATACCAGAGCTTTTTTAAGCCATATCCCTGTAAGCGCGTCGACGTAACTGTCGTAGAAAATGGGCGGTATCAGAGCGACTATAACAGCCAGCGCAAACACCGCAGGAGTGTATATCGCCGCGAATTTGCTTATAAGCTTCTGCGCGCGGGGCTTGCTCTCCTGAGCCTCTTCAACCAGTTTAAGTATCTTAGACGCCTGCGTATCCTTGAATCTTTTAGATATCCTTATTTTGAGCGTATTACCTGTATTGACTGTGCCTCCCGTGACTTCGCTACCGACAGTTACCGCAACAGGCATGCTCTCGCCCGTCATACTGCTGCAGTCTATCGCGCTTTCTCCTTCTTCAACGACGCCGTCAGAAGGTATCTTTTCGCCCTTCCTTACCAGCACGAGATCGCCGACCTGCAAATTCGCGCTGTCGATCTCCTCCGCGTTGCCGTCGTTAAGTCTCAGACAACTGTCGACCTTAAGCCCTAAAAGCTTTACGATATCTCCTTTTGATTTAGCGATAGCCGCGTCCTGTAATGTCTCACCTACGCAATAAAGCAGCATGACCGCTACGCCTTCGATATATTCGCCGAGCGCCATCGCTCCTATTGAGGCAACTGTCATCAGCATGTTTTCGTTGAATATATCCCCTTTGAATACTCCTCTGACCGCCTGCAACATATATTCGGCGCCGACGACGATATACGCCGCGCAGTACAGAACTATCGCCGCTATCTCCGCGCCCTTGGACGAATCCGACTTTACTCCGAACTGACATATCGCCGCTACAATTGCAAGCAAGAAAGATACGCTTATTTTGATGATAGGCACTTTAAAGTCGGCTATGCTGAGTTTCTTTGTCGCGTTTACGTCCACGTGCCCCTTCGCGGCGCAGCACTCGCATCCGCCGTCGTGAGAATGAGCGTGATCTTCGTGACAATGATCGTGATCGCAGTGTGCGTCGTGACAATGGTCGCCGTGCACGTGGTCGTCGTGATTGTGACCGCAATGACAGGTTTTGTCTTTCATTTCTGCGCCATGTCCGACGTGACAACTACAATTTTCCTGTCCGTGTTTATTATCGTTTATTTTTCCGTGCTCGTGCTCATGCTCGCGGCAATGATCCTCATTATCGCGACAATGCCCGCATGAACACTTTCCTTTCAATTCTTCGTTTTCCATAAATGCCTCATTTCGATCTTATATATTTACCTACTGTTCCTATCAGATTGTCGACGGTCTTTTCGTAGTCGCCGCTTTCCATTCCTTTTTTTACGCAATGTCCTATATGGTTGAACATTACGTCTTTTGCTACGCCGTCCAACGCGCACCTGACCGCGCTTATCTGAGTCAGGATATCGTCGCAATTTCTGTTCTCAAGCACCATTTTGCTTATGCCGTTGACTTGCCCCTGTATTCTGTTCAGCTTCTTTTCTATCTGCATCGATAATTCGTCCTGCAATCTGCAATCCATATTTACCTCCATCGATATACCCCCGCAGGGT
>DVNX01000065.1 GCA_018714045.1 Candidatus Ornithoclostridium faecavium | reverse complement strand
GCGTAAAAGAAAAGAGACGGCTTACCGTCTCTGTCCTTTTATGATAAAACCTGTTTCACCGTATTTTATCAGATCTTTTCCTCTCCGTAATCGCGGATGATACCTGTCATATATTCGAGGAACGCCTTCATCGTTTCAAGGTCTTTATCTGAACATCTTTCAGATATCGTGAACGTAGCGGCGCCCTTGAAAGTCGTGCAGGCGACCTGCATGTACGGCTTGAACTTTACCGTACCCGTCATAAACGCGTTCATAGCGGGCGCGTCTACGAGGTCGATATACTCGCTCTTTATTATACCGATATTGGACATGCCGACAAGCGGATTGGTATAACCTATCTTTACCGCGAGCTGCGATATCGCGAACGGGAAGATCTGGTACGCAAGCGCCATGAGCGGCAATCCCGAAAGTCCGAGAAGGGGGTTTTCCTTATGCGGTTTGAGCGCGGTCTTTACTCTTTGCAGAGTCTCGGCAAAACTGTCTCCCGCACCGTCCGTCAGCTTGCACGGCATATAAGAGGTCAGATTTGTATATCCGTCCGTATCGTTGCCTTTGAGATATCTGCGAAGATCCAGCATTGAAGTTATTTCAGTCGGAGTCTTGCCGTCCACGCCGTTGAAGAACTTGACTATCGCCCTGAAAAACGCGGCGAGGTAAATATCGTTGACGGTAAATCCGTCCTTTTTGCCTCTTGCCTTCGCTTTAGCCAGCGCTTCGGCTTCCAGCTCCACCCTCATGATGTGCGACTTATCGGTATCCTTGTCGGGTTCGAACGGGAATTTGAGTTTGATATTCGTCCTCGAAACGTTCTTATAAAGCATCTTCGCCTTTTTCGCCAATTCGGGAGGAAGGTCGCGGTACACCTGCTTAGCGCTTCTGGTGCCGCATTTGACTTTCGCCTGATAGTTCGGATCCGCCTTAAGTCCGTTATAAGTTTCGCAGACCGTCTTTCCGAAGCTTATGAAATCCCTGCCGTCGAAACACATATGGTTTATAAGGAAGCAAAGCATGCTTCTGCCTTTTCCTATTAAAAGCGTAAATTCGAATTGCAGTTTTCCTCTGCAATCTATCCTTCTCGTCAGAATTTTCTGTATCTGCGCGATAAAATCGTCGTCCTCGACAACCGTAAGCACGTCGGCGTCGGTATAGTCGTAATTGACCACCCAGTAAGGACTTATAGGACTTGCGACGAAACTGCTGTGCAGCACGTCTATCTTATCCACGACCTGCTTGAGCGCCTTACGCATTACCTCCTCGTCGACGATACCTTCGTACTCGAACGCGCAGTGCATCATGCCGTCGTAATAATTTTTAAAAATGTACTGGACTTTGTCCCACATTTCCGCTTTGATTGTTTTCCTTTTCAACGTCTTGCTCCTTGTTATACTTAATTTTCCGTATTTCCCTGTTGTATATAAATATCATATAAAATGTGAAATATGTGTGTCAAATTATTAACATCCGATTCGTATCAAAACGTACACGCGGGCGCTTATTTTTTAATGTACCCCAAACGGGTATTAAAGGGGTTTATTCATCTTAAATATTAAAAAGGTTATACATTAAACAGATAAGAGCCGTTTACGTAAAAAAAACAAACGGACTCTGTCCGCTTGTTTTTCACTCAACGGTCATACCGTATCGAAACGACAGGATACTTCAATACGTATCGACTTTTTCCATTTGTTCGCCGGTTAAAAATTGCGCTAAGTATTCTCTGTACGCCTGCTCGCTATGATACGGAATAAGTATTTTATCGCTGCTCACAAGTATTTCTTTATTGCAAACGGGAGGAGTCTCTCCCGCAAACTCCAGAATTTCACACTTAGCGGGCTTGATGTTCGGCATCGTCTCCATACCATCGGGGACAACGATATGGTGAAATTGCATAGCCGAGGTTTCGAGTTCAAGCAATCCTCTCGACAAAGTTATTTTTCTGTAAAGAACACTTCCTAACGCATAGTCGTCGACGTACTTTACGCTGTCAGGCAATACAAGTTCGTTTTCGTTGCCATAATAATGCACGACTCTTTCGCCGTCGGCGGTCAGCGTATAGTTGCCTTCCTTTTTGAAATTGTTCCCTTTGAGTATCAGCTTCGTACCGTTATCTATCTGCGCCTTAACGATCTGCGTTACCGTAGACGGAATTTCAAGACTTTCAAGAGAATAGCACATCGAGAAAGAATAAGCGGATATCTTCTCCAATCCTTCGTTGAGAACGA
This sequence comes from Candidatus Ornithoclostridium faecavium, assembly GCA_018714045.1. Classification (GTDB taxonomy): domain Bacteria; phylum Bacillota; class Clostridia; order Christensenellales; family UBA3700; genus Ornithoclostridium; species Ornithoclostridium faecavium. The sequence continues at coordinate 6,034 of DVNX01000065.1, read as the reverse complement.
CTTCGGTAAGCCTCTCGCACACACTGAAACACCCTTCAGGTATCTCCTTTAACAGTGCGTTAGCCTTGAAAGTTTTCAGTTTTGAATTAGAAAAAACGTATTTACCTAAAGACTCGGTTTTCTGCGGCATTTGAAAACTTTCAAGCGCCGTGCTTGCAAAAGCATTATCCCCTATATATTTTATATTGTCTCCCGATGCTATCTCGGTAAGATCTTTGCAACCATAAAAAGCACCTTGCGGTATTTCTGTTAGATTTTCACAAGCCGCCAAGGACACGTTTTTCAATGCAGCACTCGCGAAAACAAACTCTCCTATCTCTTCAAGTTTATCAGAAAATTCGACTTCCGACAAAGATAACGTATTTTGAAAAGAATAATCGCCTATTGCTTTGACGTTCTCAAGATTTATCTTTGAAAGCGCCTCACAATTGTTAAAAATATTATCAGGCAAGACGGCAACGCCTTTGCCGAGTACGACCTCTGTCAGCATGGAATTGTCTTTAAATAGCGCACCGGAAATATCCGTAACGCAATCAGGTATGATTATTTTGCCGAACTCAACAAAGCTGAAATCAGCGTCTTCAAGCACAGTTACGCCGTCTTTGAAAGTCAGCGTCTTTCCGCTCAGACAATCTGAATTGACCGAATCGTTTATGCACACGTTTTTCCCCAGCACGATCGTATCGGCGTTTTCAAAACAGCCGAAATCCGATTCCTGATAATCTATAAAATAATCTGATTTTATTTCAAGTGTTTTCAACACGGTCTGAGGAATCACTACCGTATTTCCCAAAGAACTTACGTTATCGAGCGTTATCTGCTCTACCAACGCGGAAACGTCTTCGTCGAGATAAGTCGCTCCGCTTAAAATCAACTCTGAAATCCCTGATTTCGCAAGAGCGTTTTTCAGTCCTGCCGTTTTATCCGTCAATTTAATACGTTCAATCGTTTCGTTATTTGCGAAAAAGTTTTCGTCGATTTCTCCGCCGCTCAGTTCGATAAGATATCTGCTCAAATTTTGATCAGAATCGAATTTTACCGAAGTATTCGACAACTTAACGACAGCGCCGTCCTTTAATTCGAGTCCGTCTACACTTGTTATACTTTTGCTCAACATCAACCTTTCTATGCTTTGCGATTTGAGCGATATTATCTCTTTGACCGAGGTTCCGTTTATGCTCTCAGGAACAAGCACCTCGCTTTTTTCCTGAGAAATCCCGACGATATTCGCATTTTTGTCCGTGAGTAAAGGCGTAGTTATCGTAAGATATACCGTCTTATCGTTATACCCTTCTTTTGTAATAATTACTTTATACTTTCCTGGCTCTGCGGGCGGCCGCTCAGAATAGTAGTCGAATCCGTCACCGACGTACCAGTAAGAAAAATCTTTGTTGATATCGTTTACAGCAAAAATTCTCTTCCCCGCGCCGTCATATTCAAACGTAGTGTCATCGCAGATTATATCCTGTTTTTTATCTTTACAGGAAATTACCGTAAAAACGGACAACACAAGACATACCGCAATAAAAAATATCAGAACACGCTTTTTCATTTTAACCTCTGTTGATTATATCGATAGGCTTCTTCCTTGACAACATGACGAGCGGAACAACCGAAGCCAGCAAAGATACTGCAAAAGGCAAGATCACGAATGCCGAAACGACAAACACGTCGTATCTCAGTATCACCGCACCTTCCAATACATTTTGCGCCATAGATATATCTGTGAAATATATCCATAGCGGAGCCGCCACGCATGACAACAGACAAACTATAAATGCAAGTATCAAAGCAAACGTGACGAATATCGCTACGCAACTACCGTTGCTTAGTCCGAGAGATCTTAAAACACCCACGTTCCTGACGTTTGAATTGATGATATTGCTCATGACGTAATACATAAGGATGCAGAAAAACACCGCCATGATCACGCTTATTATCAGAAATACCCTTGTAGTTTCTTTCGTCTGATTCTGATACGTTCTCAACTCGTCAAAATACGCGCCGTTTGCCTGAATGCCTTTCACCGACAATATGCCTTCCAGCCCGTCGGCATCGGCATTGATCACATACAGGTAATCTGTTTGATTTTTGTCTATATCGATTTCGTCAATTATCGACCTTGTAACGTAAATGCTATCAAGCTCAGAAACACCCTGATCGTATATAGAGCATCTTACCCCAAGGAGCGTCAAGTTTTTAATAAAAGAATCATTGCCCGATTCAAGTTGCAAACTTATCTCCGTGCCGAAACGGAAAGCGGATCGTATTTCACTTTCACTCATAGAGAGGACTTCTGTTAATGCATAGCGTGTCCCGAACAACCCGTTGTATTGTGCGAGCGATATTGCTATGCCGTTTTCATTGAGTTGCAGATTTTCGGTAATACCGTTTGCCGACGCAAAGACCTCTCCCGATGTATCTCTGCTTGTCAATTCGCCGGCATTGTACGTCTTTTCTCCCGAAAAAAGCGTAATCACGTCTCCGTCCGACGAATAAAAATCCGTCTTCATCGTTTTGTGCTCTGCCAAATAAGACTCGCTGCCGTAAAAATTGAAATATTTGTACGACAAATCGTTCAGAAAAACTGCCTTTTCACTTGCGCTTAAAGAATCTATCTCTTTTAACTTGCCATAAAAATCAGTTTTAAATATGCCGCTTATGCGGACAGGATTGTTGTATCCTACAAAATTACCGACGTAATCCTCTGCTTCGAAGATCTGTACGGCTTCGCCATCTTCGTTATAACACGACTCTTTAACGTAGTACATAAGATCAGCGTAAATGTCTGAAATATACACGCCTTCGAAATCGAATTCAACGTCGGTCCCGAACAATTTTTTCAAGTCTCCGGCATTTGAAATTATAACGTATTTTGCACTTATATTACGGTTATCGAAAGTAGCGTTGTTTGAATTTTCTCCGAAAATCATTTTAGTCAGATCATATACTGTAGCGCGGCAAACAGAATCGTGATATACGGCTTTGTATGTATCCCCTATTTCTTTTCCGTAAGTATTATATACAGCGTCAAGATCTGCATAAGCGTAATTTTCTTCGTTCTCATTATACCTGTTGACCGCAAAGGACTGTACTCCGTTCTTTCTGATCGAATCGGAAACATTTTCAGAATAATCGAAATTACCGATAGAACCTGTAAAAGCCGCCATGACCGCCGCGATCATGCAAAGAAGGACTGCCAGTATTACGGTAAAAGTCCTGCTCTTAAAATTTGACAATGCCAATTTCAGCATTGCGGCATTAAAGCCGCCTTTATTCTGCTTTTTAATGCCACTTTTGTCAGATTTGTTTCCACCATCTTCTGCCGTCTTTATCTCTGCCCTCTTCTCAGCTTTAGTAATACCGCCGTCTTCGAGAAAAACGAGTTCGTCAGCATATTTATTAGCATTTTCAAGATCGTGCGTAACTACGACAACAAGACATTTTTCGGATTCTTTTTTAAGAAGGTCGAATATCTCTTTGCCTGTCATAGAATCCAGATTACCTGTCGGCTCGTCTGCAAGAACTATTCCGTGCGGTTTCATAAGCGCTCTAACCAACGCAACGCGTTGCTGTTGTCCGCCCGAAAGTTCGTAAGGGTATTTTTCTAAAACGTCTTCAGAAAGTCCGACACTCTTAAGATGTTCGCAGGCAATCGGCAAAAATTCCTCTTTTCCCCCTGCAAAAGTTATAAACAAATTGTCTTTAACCGTCAGTCTATCGATAAGATTATAACTCTGAAATAAAAACGAAACCTCGTTTTTTCTGTATTCATCCAACGACTTCCCGTCAGCATTCAGAACAACTCCATTTCTCTCAATTCGACCGTTGTCGGGGGCATCAATGCCCCCGAGCATATTTAAAAGCGTAGTCTTTCCGCAACCGCTCTTTCCGACGATAAAAACCATTCCCCTTTCGGGAAATTCATAGCTTACGTTCTTCAATGCCGCAGTCTTTATCTTGTTTTTAGAAACGTAAATACGGTTTATTCTGTCTATCTTCATTTGTTTCTCCGTGCATAAATAAGCAATTATGCTGAGTTTTCAAAGAATTTATTGCGATATTACTATTATTTAAAAACTCTATTATTAATGACTCAAAAAACTCTGCGAATGTGACATTTTTTTTTAAATATTTTAATATGCCAACAACTGCTCGATGCAATAAATAAAATTGCTTTCCTGTTCAAGACCAAGTCCCTCGTAAGTTATATAAATTTTCTCTGCGGACGTGATTATCTCAGCATCGACTTTATGCGTATATATTCCGTCCTCTTCCTGCGTCATAACGATATAGTTTAAAACGTAAGAACCCAACGTTTCGCGATCGGTATAATCGAAATGCTCAAATTTGTAATCGTAAAATTTATTTGTGACCACCACTATTTTTACATATTCAAAAGTATCTTCGAGATCGATATTTACCTCATAATACAAATCGTCATTACTGACTGTGTCAAAAACAATATCTATATCGGCATTTGCGTCACTTGCCAAATCGTAGTACGTAGTGGCAGCGTTCAATTCATTTAAAGTCGAAGCTCTTCTGTTTTCATCTCCGGACATATAATAATGTTCTTCCGATTTAATAGCCGGATTATATAATAGTACAACGCATACAATCGCGACCAACAAAGCAACAGTTACTAAAGAACTCGTACATATGACAAACAAAGATTTTTTGCTCAGCCTGTTATTTTTTTCAGGCGCAGCATTTTGTTTGAGTTCGTCTAAAAACGCTTTGTCGTTTAACGAAGTAGTTTTTTCATCGACGTATTTTTCTAATTTTTTATTCTTCATAACCTACCTTTTTGTTAAAAACGATTTTCTTGTCCTATATAAAAAGATCTCTTTCCTTTTCTGATCGTGACAACATCACAAATATTTTTTTAATTGTTTTAATGCTCTGCTGTGTTTTTTTCTTACCGTAGCAGAATTTAATTTCAATATCTCGGCAATTTCTTTTTGATTGTACCCCTCCCAATAAATCATTATCAATATGTTTCTGGACTGATTGTCCAATTTCTCCAATTCTTGATACAGATCACCGAAATATTCACGATCAATAAATAAAAGCCTGTTCTCTATTTCCTGATTAATTTCAACGGGAACTATAGCTTTCTGAATTTTGCTCTTAGCTATATTTTCACAACACTTATATACCCAAGTAGTAGGATAGTATATGTAATCCTGTTTGTCCGCAATTTCAATGAGTTTTATGAAAAATTCTTGCGCACATTCCTCTGCTGTCTCCCGTCCATATTTATAAGAAAGATGTAATATTATTTTGCTGTTATAAAACAAATATATTTTTTCAATCGCTCGGCTGTCTTTATGAATATTTTGTAAAAGTCTGTTAAACGTATTTGCTTTCATTTTACTCCCCTGCGTTTACACTATATCATATATTTAGATTAAATGCCACAAGATACTATCCCCAAAAACAAAATGATCCGAAAGTCTTGATTTTAAAAATACTGAATCTGCCCGAAATATTCGCTTAGCAATTTCCTGTGCAAGTTGATTATTTCTGCTGACCGCGCCCGTGTGACGGGTGCATTAGAAAGCTATCGCGACACATAAAGATTGCTTCAATTTAAACTTCACTGAAATTACCCGCATTGCCGCAACCTGTCAACGCTCCGCTTTTGACGAGGATTCTGAGAATCCCTCCCCTGCTGTCAAGCAAAAAGCCGAGGCTCTTTACCTCGGCTTTTAATATTCGATTTTCGGGATATTCGCTCAACAATTTATTACGCAGGTCGAATATACCGTACTAACCGCGAAAGCAACCGCCTGCGGCGGATTGCCCTCCTAAGGGATTCGTAAGGAGCGAAGCGACGGAATAGCGAGGAGCTTACCCGCGGAAGCCTCACCCTACGACGAGCGTCACGATTTCGATAGCCCGAACTCGAAGCTATGGCAAAGCGAAGCTAAAATGACATAAAAAATGAACAGATATGAATCTGCTCATTTTTTATGACTCTAAAGCGAGTCTTTGCGGTGGCGCAGAGAGAGGGATTCGAACCCTCGGT
>DVNX01000010.1 GCA_018714045.1 Candidatus Ornithoclostridium faecavium | reverse complement strand
AATTAAAAGTAATTGATTGTATTGATAAATACATCATATATGATTTGTGATTAATAATAATTAATACTGAAAAATACGTTGAAATTATATCTTGGGCTCAACTTTTTTGCTCTGCAGAGAGATTCGTTTCAGATATCAGTAAATAATAAGTTAAAGGCTTTGCGTAGTCGAAGCGAAAAACAAGATAAGTTTTAATTGCCCTTTAATAATATATATTTTATAATAAATTGACTTAAGCGCGCGTTTTTGTTAAAATCTTATAGTATAGGAGAAAGAAAGATGAATTACAGAGATACGATGAACGTAAACGAAAAAGGACATCTTCAGATCGGCGGCGTCGACGCGGTCGACCTTGTCGCAAAATACGGTACCCCTCTTTACGTGATGGACGAAAGCTATATCAGAAGCGTCTGCCGCGCTTTCAGAGAGACCGTAGTAAACACTTACGGCGAGGGCGGCGTAGCTTACGCTTCTAAGGCTTTTTCGTGTAAAGCGATATATGAAATAGCAAAGCAGGAAAACATGTATATTGACGTCGTTTCGGGAGGAGAGATCTATACCGCGAATTCCGTCGGCTTCGATATGAAAAAGGCATATTTCCACGGCAACAATAAACTCGTTTCGGAAATTCGGCTCGCATTGGAGGTCGGCGTAGGCACGTTTGTCGTAGACAGTTTTGACGAGATAGATCTTCTCGACGGCATATGCGCTGAAAATGGCATTATCCAGAAGGTACTCATCCGCGTAAATCCTGGTGTCGAAGCTCATACTCATTCCTTTATTCAGACCGCGAAAGTCGATTCGAAGTTCGGCTTCGGCGTAAAAAACGGTTATGCCGATATCGCCGTTGACAAGATAAAGGAAAAGAAAAATCTGCGTTTTGCGGGACTTCATTGCCATATAGGTTCGCAGATATTTGACAAACAGGCGTTCGCGCTTGCGGTCGACGTCGTTACCGATTACGTCGTAAAACTCAAGGAGAGAGGTATCGTTGTCGACGAACTCAACTTCGGCGGCGGTTTCGGCGTATATTACAGCGGCGACGATCCTAAATACGACGTAAAAGAATATTGCGATTACGTTGCGCTTCTTACTTCGTCGCTCAAAGCGGCAGTAGAAAAGAAAGGTATCAAAAAGCCCTTCTTCATGATAGAGCCGGGGCGTTCCATCGTCGGAGAAGCGGGGGTCACTCTTTATTCTGTCGGCGCGATCAAAGATATAAAAGGTATCAGAAAATACCTTGCTGTCGACGGCGGCATGACGGACAACATACGTCCCGCGTTGTACGACGCGAAATATGACGCCGTACTCGCAAACCGTGCAAACGAGAAGGCGACTGAGGTCGTATCTGTTGCGGGTAAGTGTTGCGAAAGCGGGGATATAATATTAAAGGATATAGCGCTGCCTCAGGCTGAACGCGGCGATATCCTTGCGGTCTTCACGACGGGCGCGTACAACTATTCGATGTCCAGCAACTACAACCGCAATTTCGTTCCCCCCGTCGTATTCGTTAAGGACGGAAAGAGCGCGTATGCGGTCAGACCTCAGACTTACGAGGATATCGTAAGAAACGACTTGACTTTGGAGTATAAAGACTGAAATGCTGATAACCCTGATCAGAAACCTTATCTCGGCTGAAGATAAAAGGCTGGTATTCATAATGATACTGGCGTATATCCCCGCGCTTCTCATCGCGATAGTCATGCACGAATTTGCGCACGGCATAGTCGCTTATTGGAACGGAGACGATACCGCAAAACTTGCGGGAAGGCTTAACGTAAATCCCGTCAAACACTTCGATCCGATAGGTTTTCTTATGCTTGCGGTGATCGGTTTCGGCTGGGCGAAGCCTGTGCCTATCGATCCGAGGCGTTTCAGAAACTACAAGAAGGGCATGATAACGGTGTCGCTTGCGGGCGTCGTATGCAATTTTCTTATCGCGTTTGTTGCGACGGGGCTGTTCGCTCTCTATCTGTTCGCGACCAAAAGCGCGGTAATGAATATGCAGGCGGGCACGGCTGCGTATTATGCGTTTTCGTTTTTTGAATACCTTCTGGTATATATAGTGCTTATAAATCTGACGCTTATGGCGTTCAACCTTATACCGGTATATCCCCTCGACGGATTCAGACTGGTAGAAACGTTGGCTAAACCCGACAACAGATACGTCGCGTTCAATTACAGGTACGGATCCTTCCTGCTTCTGGGGCTCATCGTGCTTTTCAACGTGCTGGGATATATTTCACCGTATCTCGACTTGCTCGGGCTGTATATGAACGCTATCGTCAATATGATGAATTCGATTCTTCATGCGATCTTCGGATTGTAAAATAAAGCAAAAGAGGTAAAAATGTCAGGATTTTACGAGTATCACGCAAGCGATGCAGTGCCGTTGAAACTGGCGGACTTCGAAGGTTCGCTTGATCTTCTTTGCACGCTTATACGTGAGCAGAAGCTTGATATCATGACTTGTCGCATATCCGACGTGACCAACCAGTATCTCGAATATATGGATCAGCTGGATACCGTGGATATGGATCTTGCCAGCGACTTTATGTTGATGGCGGCGACTCTTTTGCAGCTCAAATCACGCGCTATGCTTCCGCAGGAAGAGGAATTCAACGAAGAGGACGAAGAATACGACCCTGAAGAAGATCTGCGCCGCCAGGTCATCCTTTACAATATGTTCAAGGATCAGGCTGACAAGATGGCGCGCATAGAGGTGCTCAACCAGTATTACCGCGAGCCTATGTATACCGATGAGGATGCGGATATCGTAATAAAAAGTTTCGACCGCAACAAGCTTATCGAAGCGTACGGACAGGTATTCCTGCGTTTTACGAAAGAAGAGCAGCAGATGGCGGTCAAAAAGATCAAAAAAGACAAGTTTACCGTAAGCGAAAAGATAACGCTTATTTCGACCGTGTTGCAGGAGAAAAAGAGCGTTAAATTTTCAGATCTTTATAAAGAAGACGCTTCCAGAGTGGAGATAATCACGACTTTCCAGGCGCTTCTCGAACTTATGAAGAAGCAGTATCTCACGGCGACTCAGGAAAGTTTTTACGCTGACATAGTGCTGACTCTGAACGAGGACGCGGACGGCAAGCCGATAGATCTCAGCGAACTGACCAAGACGGAGGACAAATATGACGAGTAACCTTATACATATAGTCGAGGCTATAATTTTTGCGGCGGGCGTCGCCATCAAACGTTCGGATATATTGGCAAAGCTTCCTGAAGGCACTACCAGAAAGGATCTCAACGACGCGATAAAAGGACTTGAACAGAAATATCAGGATCCGTGCGGAATCGTACTTCTTTGCATTGGCGACAAGGTTCAGTTCGCTTCAAACAAGGAGTACGGAGAGATAGTTGCCGCGGCACTCAAACCCGTTAAGGAAAGGGAGCTTTCGCGCGCGCTTCTCGAAGTAATGTCTATAATCGCATACAAGCAGCCCGTGACAAGGGGCGAGATAGAGGATATAAGAGGAGGCAGAAGCGCTGACTATGCGATAACAACTCTTATGAGAGTCGGGCTTATCGAAGCTCACGGCAGGCGCGATACCCCGGGAAGACCCGTGCTGTATATTACTACAGAACTCTTCCTCAAGCGCTTCGGACTCAGAAATCTGGACGATCTTCCCGATTACAAAGAGGTATTGGACAGACTGGTCGTTCTCGGAAATTACAACCGCGTTCAGGAAGGTCTTTACAGGGAAGTTGATATCGCGGACAGCTTCGAAGAGGCGGAAGAAAAAGCGAAACAGCAGGAGCTCAGGCGCATGCAGATGGAAAAAGAGCTGGATGAGTATATCGACCCCAACGAAAGTCCCGATTTTCTGCAAGGAGAAGAATATTCCTTTATCGAAGCTGACGATGACGTCGATAAAGAAGCCGCAACGAGCGACGATGACGACGAAGACGACGAAGATATCGTCGAAGAGATCGCTGAGGAAGAAAGCGTATCTGACGACGAAGACGATGAATAAGATTTCAACAATAGAAAAGACGGCGTTTGCCGTCTTTTTTTGTGTTTATTTATTAGTTGTAAAAGCTCAAAACAGCATGCGGTTGAAATTACGATACGTTCTCGCTCAGGTCTGATATAAGGCGTTCAAGAAAGATTTTAGAAGCCTTCGAAAGTTCTCCGTTTTTCTTCCACGCGACGTCGAGGTGCGTTTCGAGGATCGGAAAGAAAGGTCTGAAGCACAGTGTGCTGTCGCCCGAAGTATTGATTATCCCTTTAAGCCCGACAGCATATCCCATTCCTTGTTCGACCATAAGCGAAGCGTTGTAAATGAGATTATAAGTCGCGACGACGTTTAGCTTGTCGAGGTCTTTGCAAAACCACGCCGTCACGTTGTTCTTTTTGAAAGAATGAACTGAAAAGAGAAGGGGCAATCCGTTCAGATCTTCTTTTGTTATATATTCTTTTTCTGAAAGAGGAGAATCCTTTCTCATAAGTATTCCCCACTTGTCAGTTAAAGGCAGTCTGAGAGAATTATATTTTTCAAGGTTAGAAGGCTCTATCAGAATGCCGAAGTCGATAAGACCTTTGTCGAGCTTTTCGGTAACAGCGTCGGTATCTCCGCTGAAAAAATCGAATTTTATGCCGGGGAACATATCTGAGACTTCTTTCGCCGCTTTTGCTATAAGTCCGACGGCGTAAGATTCTCCGCCTCCGATACATACCGTGCCGAAAACCTCGTCGCCGTCCGATCTCAGCTCGCTTTGCGTTCTGTCCATAAGTTCTGTTATCTCTGTCGCGCGTTTATAGAGCAGTCGTCCCGCTTCCGTAAGTTCTGACTTTTTATTGCCGCGAATAAGCAATTTTTGTCCCGTTTCTTCTTCCAGTTTCATAAGCTGCCTGGAAAGATTGGGTTGAGTTGTAAAAAGCTTTTCAGCCGCTTTAGATATACTGCCGCATTCTGCAACCGCAATGAAATATTTCAATTCTTTTATATCCATATTTTAATATTAAACTGTTTTGCTATGCTTGTCAATTATGACAAAGTATAAAATATAAGTATTTGACATAATAATGCAGCGATTTTATAATGAAAACGAGGGCAAATATGGATAACAAACAATTTTTAGAATTCATAAAAAACGCTGAAGTAATAAAGGCGGGAAGCGAAGCGCATTTAAAAATGCACGAACTGTCCGCGCGTGCGCAAAAGATAACAACGCGGCTTAATTACGGCTATCACGAACCTGAAGAAACAGTACGGTTATTTTCTGAGCTGACGGAAAGTAAAGTTGACGACTCGTTCAGGTGTTTTCTTCCTTTTTACACTGAATGCGGTATTAATATAAAGCTTGGTAAAAACGTATTTATCAATTCGGGTTGCTGCTTTCAGGATCACGCCGGCATTGAAATAGGCGACGGAACGCTTATCGGTCATCAGGTCGTTATCGCTACTTTAAATCACGCTCAGGATCCTTTGAGCCGCGCTGATATGTTCCCCAAGCCCGTAAAGATCGGTAAAAACGTATGGATAGGCGCGCATGCAACGATCCTTCCGGGGGTAACGATCGGAGATAACGCGATAATCGCTGCGGGAGCCGTTGTGAATAAAGACGTTGAGAACAATGTTGTCGTAGGCGGAGTGCCAGCAAAGAAAATAAAAGATATTGAGGTGAAAAAATGAATAAAAAAGTCGTTATAGTGTCTTCGTCGCCGCGTAAAAACGGCAACTCGGAAACTCTCGCTAAAGAGTTTGCAAGGGGCGCGTCAGATGCGGGAAATCAGGTGGAATTTATTACGGTCAGAGAGCTGAAGCTCGAATTTTGTCGCGGGTGTCTTTATTGTCAGAGCCACGATAAATGCGTTATTTCAGACTCTGTCAAAGATCTTCTCGGCACTGTTCAGAACGCAGACGTACTGGTGTTCGCTACGCCCGTATATTATTACAGCGTGAGCGGACAACTTAAGACTTTTCTCGACAGGCTCAATCCGCTTTTTCCGAGAGAGAACAAGTTTAAAGACGTATATATCGTTGCGACCTGTGCGGACGAGGAGGCAAGCGCGTTCGACGGCGCGGTAAAAGTTGTTGAAGGCTGGGTCGATTGTTTTGATGGCGTATCGATCGCGGGGAAGATACTGTGTCCCTGCGTGACCGATGTAGGAGACGTTAAAGGTAACGTCGCGCTTAAAAAAGCCTATGAAACTGGTAAAAACGTATAATAAGGAGATGAATTTATGCTTGGTAATTTCGAATATTGCAATCCCACTAAACTTTATTTCGGCAAAAAGGCACTTAACGGACTGTCGGGAGAACTTGAAAAGTACGGTAAAAACGTTCTGCTTGTCTACGGCGGAGGCTCGATAAAAAAGAACGGTATATATGACGAAGTCGTAAAGATACTTTCTGAATGCGGCAAGACGGTACGCGAAGTTTCGGGCGTGATGCCCAATCCTACTTATGCAAAACTCCTCGAAGGCGCGAAAGCTGCGCGCGAATTCAACGCGGATCTTATCCTCGCTGTCGGCGGAGGATCTGTATGCGATTATTCAAAAGGCGTTTCTGTCTCCGCGTATTGTAATGAGGACGTCTGGGAAAAATATTACGAACGTTTCGAAGAGCCCGATTGCAGAATAATCCCCGTAGGTTGCGTTCTTACGATGGTCGGTACGGGAAGCGAGATGAACGGCGGTTCCGTGATCACTAACACGGATAAAAAGATGAAGGTCGGACAGGTTTTCGGCGAAAACGTATTCCCGAAATTCGCGATACTCGATCCTGAATACACTTTCACTTTGCCGAAATATCAGATGACGGCAGGTTTTTTTGATATAATGTCTCACATTATGGAACAATATTTTTCAGGAAGCGACGACAATACCTCTGACTATATCATGGAAGGGCTTATGCGTTCTCTTATCCACAGCTCGCGTATAGCGGTAGCCGATCCTTTGAATTACGAGGCGAGAAGCAATATAATGTGGACGGCTACATGGGCGCTTAATACCCTTGTTGCGATGGGCAAGGAAACGGACTGGGAGGTTCATATGATAGGTCAGGCGATAAGCGCGCATACCGACGCGACTCACGGCATGACGCTCGCCGCGGTGTCTCTGCCGTATTACAAGCTCATCATGCCTTGCGGACTTGATAAATTCGTGCGTTTCGCCGTGAACGTATGGGGCGTATCAGTTGAAGGTAAAACAAAAGAGGAAATTGCGCTCGACGGCTTGAAAGAGATGGAAAAATGGATGAGAGAAATCGGACTTGTACTGAACGCGAAAAAACTGGGCGTAGAGCCAGATATGCTCGGAGCAATAGCGGACAGCACGCTCATTATGCAGGGCGGCTACAAAGTCCTTACCCGCGCGGATGTTATAGATATTCTTGAAGAAAGCCTTAATTATGAGTAAAAGAAGGATGGCCGCGCTTATTTTTGTCCTTCTGTTGAGCATTTTAACTGTGTCGATAACGTTGGTTTCGTGCGGCGGTAAACAAGCGATCGGTGAAGACAACGCGGGTGGTAACGGAAACGTAAGCGGCGTAGATAACGGCGAAAATACCGATGAAAATAACGCAAGTAACGGAGATAAAGAGATGACGGTCAAGATAACTGTCGCGGGGAAAAACATTGAATTTACGGCTGAACTTTACGATAATGCCGCGGCAAAAGAATTGTATGCAAGGCTGCCTTTAAATATCGATATGAGCGACATGCCGCACGAAAAATATTGCTATCTCGATTTCTCTTTGCCTGTTTCTGAAGAAAGACCTCGGAATATACGCACGGGCGATATAATGTTGTGGGGCAATAATTGCCTTGTGTTGTTCTATGAAGATTTCACGACCTCGTACAACTATACGAGAATAGGCAAAATCGTCGACGTTGACGGGCTTATATCTGCGCTTAAAGGTAATATAGTGCTGAAGATCGAAGCCGTTGAATTGACCTAAAGTTTGTCCAAAAAATGAAAAAAGTAATTAAAACGCGTCGTACGGCGCGTTTTTCTTTTATTTTATATCAGCGTCTTATCTGTAGATCTAATGAATTTAAATCAATATTATAATTTCTGTCCTGAGACTGAAAACCAGGGAAATAATTGCTGCGGCTGTTTAATAAAAAAGCATTATTGCACAATTGCAGAGGCAAACAGAATATCGTCAGGCCGAACACTGATCGTCGTAAAATTTTAAATCAATATACGTTTCGCGAGTTGAACATAAAGTAGAATCGCATATTATTTACATTATCGGAATTGGTTGTTGCTTTGAAATATTCTCAATGCGGTGTTGTTAATGATATTGATTGACGATAAAAAATCGTCAAAAGCCGTCGTATCGCACTTTGTTGCTCTTTTACATAATTTATAAGGCATTGCACAATATAGACATATGGTCACTTTTATTGTTTCGGCAGCGATACTTTTAATCGTATTGACTCCGATAATAATATTTTTGATAAAAGGCGTTCGGGTCAAAGCTTATTTCGACCTTGAAACGGCAACTTTTGTGGTCGATGCTTTCGTCTTCGGAAACGTTCATGCTGTAAAATACAAGGCATTCGAATGTAACGGGCATATGTATGGTCAGCTTAATTCCCGTGAGCTTAAAAAACTGGGGAACAATGAAAATAAAGGTGGATACAAAGATGAAAATGGCGGGAAAAACGATGAAAAGCAAGGTTCTGACTTTTTTTTAAGCGCATCGGATAAGATAAACGCGTTAATAAAAATATTTGATTCTTTTCCCAAGATAAGATTAAAGACCTTTCGCGCGTATCTGACAATAGGGACGGGAAACAGTATGCGGACGTCGCTTATTGCTTCGTCAGTAGCAACGTTGCTTAACGTTGTCAGTATAGCTACGTATGACAAGATAAAAGTAAAAAACGCAGATATCGCAGTATATCCCAATTTCAGGCATGAAAACACGGTGTTTACTTTGGATCTGGACACAGGCGCGGGCTTAACGGGTATACTGATAAAACTTGCAGCTACAAAAATAAGATTAAGATCGGCTGCAAGAAAAAGAAGGGCAGAGGTCAAGTAAAGACAGGGATACTGTCTTTACACGCTTAGGGCGATAAAAAAATGATCGAATCATTGTGTTTGATTTTATACACTAAAAATAATTATTCAGAGGTGAAAATATGGACGGAGAGATGAACGAACTGATCAACGTCACAATGGATAACATTAAAAGCATGATGGACAGCGAAAACGTTATCGGCAGACCTATATCGATGACGGACGGCAGCGTGATCCTGCCTGTTTCAAAAGTAACGGTAGGTTTTGTGACGGGAGGAGGACAATATAAATCCGGTATGGAAAAGGCTCCGTTTCCGTTCCCTTTCGCAGGCGGCGGAGGCGGCGGTATCAATATAACTCCGATAGGGTTTCTGGCGTTCGCTGACGGAGATTTCAACATGATAAAAATAGATAAAAAGGAGAGTGTGGGCAAATGGGAAAGCTTGATTTCAGCCGTAAGCAATATGGTCAAAGGCAAAAAATAGACTCAAAATTATTCTTAATTAGCTCAATTATTGTAACAATAATTATTCTATTAGCCATATTATGGCTTAATACGCCTGAAGTTTACGCTGTTCAGAGCGGTTCATCACATATAGTTATCGAGACTGGAAGCGGAAGAGTCTTGTCGTCATACAACAAGGATATGAGACTTGAAATGGCGAGTACGACAAAGATAGCGACCGCTATCGTTGCCCTGGAAAATTCGTCTCCCGACGACGTCGTCGAGATAACAAAAGAGATGACGGGCATCGAGGGGTCGTCGCTTTATCTCAAAGAGGGAGAAAGATGGAAACTCATCGATCTCATATACGGACTTATGCTTCAGTCGGGTAACGACGCCGCAACTGCGATAGCGATCAGAGTCGGGGGAAGCACGAAAGGCTTCGTTGATATGATGAATGCCTTTGCGGATAAGCTTGGATTGGAGAACACGAGGTTTGATAATCCTCACGGACTACATTCCGAAAACCATTTTACGTCAGCTCACGATCTTGCGAAAATAACGGCTTATGCTTTGAACGATCAGACTTTTGCAAAGATAGTTTCGTCAAAGTCTCACGAGGTGGAAGGAAACGAGACTTTGCAGGCAAGGACGATATACAATAAAAATAAACTGTTGTCGTCTTTTGAAGGTGCGAACGGGGTAAAAACGGGATATACCACTGATTCCGGAAGATGCTTTGTCGGTGCCGCCGAAAGAAATGGTATGCAACTCGTAAGCGTAGTTTTAAATTGCCCCGATATGTGGGAAAGGACTAAGGCATTGCTTCGCGGCGCGTTCGATTCTTATACCTACTATAAAATAGGCGATTCATCCGAAGATCTGGACGAATTTTCGATCGGCGGAGAAAATATCTCGTTAAGACTTGAAAGTGATATATATTATCCGCTTAAAAACGGCGAAAATGAAAATTTCTCTTACGTTTTCGAGCCGTTGAGAGAATATCCTTCGAGTCTCAAAGCAGGAGATACCGTCGGTACTTTAAAGGTATATGACGACAATCGCTTGATTTTTAGCCGAAAAATCATTACTATAAATGAGATAAAGCACAAAGGAGCTCTGCTTTCTCTGATGAACCTTGTCGGAGACTGGCAGGTAAATACGGCAGATGGAGAGATTGAACAAATTTTTGGCGTCGTGCGGAGTGGCTTCGCGCCGCGGTGCGGATAAGCTTATAGAAGAAGGCAAAGTCAAAGTCAACGGCAAGGTAGTTACGGAGCTGGGCGTAAGCGTTAATCCCGCAAACGACAACGTTACCGTCGACGGCATCAAAGTCAAACCCGTAGCTGATTACAGTTATATAATGTTATATAAGCCGAAGGGGTGTATTACGACCGTCAGCGACGATAAGGGCAGAAAGACTGTTTTCGACTATCTTACCGACGTAAACATTCCTCATCTCGTACCTGTCGGCAGACTCGACTACGATACGGAAGGACTCCTTATCCTGACCAACGACGGCGATCTGACGTACAGTCTTACTCATCCCAGCCACGAGGTCGAAAAAACGTATCTCGTCAAGGTGGAAGGCGAGATGCCCGAACATAAACTGGCTCAGCTCAGAAAGGGCGTTATCGTAGACGGAGAAAAGACGAACAGAAGCCGCGTAAAGCTTATCGAATACAAAGACGGGATTTCGCGCCTGCGCGTAACGATAACGGAAGGCAGAAACAGACAGATACGAAAGATGTTCGAGGCTGTCGAAAGGGAGGTCGTATTCCTGAAGCGTATCGCCGTAGGCGAACTCAGGCTCGGCGGACTGGCGCGAGGCGCTTACAGATATCTCACCGACGAAGAGATAGCTTATTTAAAAACTCTTTGAAAGAATTTGACGTGAAGCGCCGCGATTTTGCGGCGTTTTTTTATGAAAACTACCGTTTAAGAATAGGCTGTATGACCTTATTTGACTTTTTGTTGTGAAAACAGTGAAGAAACATTATATTTTCGTTATCAAGTTGATTTTTACGGAAGGTTAATTGGTTCGGGTAATTTCAGCGGTTGCGTGCGTGTTCCGCATTTTTATAATATATCAATATTATATAGTG
>DVNX01000064.1 GCA_018714045.1 Candidatus Ornithoclostridium faecavium | reverse complement strand
GCTTTATGGATTTACTAAAATATTTTTATTGATTATTAAAAAGCATTTTTTTGGCTAAATAGCTATATTTTTACCGCTAAATTAGAATTATTTTTCCATAATTTTTTAATTTTTATAATAAAAATAACGTTTTATTTGACTTGTCTGCTCTGTTATAGTATTATTAATTTACAGGAGAAACTCGGGAGATACTATTGAAATGGACAATTCCAACGTCAACATAGATCTTATAAGAGGTCACGTAGACACCATTATCCTTAAGTCGCTGTACAATGAGGATAAATACGGCTATGAGATACTCAACGAGATAAAGGATAAGAGCAAAGGTATGTATACCTTAAAGCAGCCTACCCTTTACAGCTGTCTTAAGAGACTTGAAAAACAGGGATATATCCGTTCATATAAAGGCGATACGTCAAACGGCGCGCAGAGAGTTTACTATTCCCTTCAGCCCGCAGGTCGCGCTTTTCTCGAAAGCGATCAGCATCAGTGGGAATTCAGCCGTACGATCATAGACAGTTTACTTTCAGATGAGGAGTTCGACCCTGAAAAACACGTCGCTCCGTTCGATCCTTCAAATTTCAGACCGCTGACAAGAAGAAGCAGATCGTCTTCAGACGACGATTTCGACGAAGTAGCCGTTCCGTCAACCCCCGTAAGCGATGCGGAGAACGGTTTTTCTCAACCTGAAGAATTTTACATACCGCCTGAAACGGACGCTCCGCCCGTGGACGAATATGACGATATCCCGCACGAATATATCGGCACGACTTATCCCGAAGAACGCAGCGTTACGCCTTCAGAAGGCGGATTTAAACCGTATTACGGTGAATTCAACGGTGTGCGGTATTATGCCGGCAATCCATCTGAAAAAGAAGATGCTGCTTCATGCGATAAAGCAGAAAGCTCTCCTTCTTATGACGACGATATAAAAGAATATTACGTTTCAGACGAAAGCGTCGATGAAAGTCCTTCAGACGAAGAGTCGTCTTATGCCGAAAGCGATGACGACGGCGTCGAAGAATACGACGCTCCTGCACCGAGGGTCGAGCCTGTATTTTACGGCGACGAACGCGCCGATGAAAAGGCGCTTTTTGCAGACAGCGAGCGCGACGAAAAGAAAGACGACTACACCGCTCCCAAGAGTTACAGCGTCTATACCGGCGGAAAAGACGATACAGACAGCGCGGCGAGAGACGAGTCTTTCTCAAAGCTTTACGACAAAAAACCTTATGAAGAACCCAAAAAGGAGGTCAGAACTTACGATACAAACGTTAGCGCCGACGAAAGATACGACGATTATTCAGGCAGACAGACGATAAACTATATAGACAGTTTCGACAGCATTTACAGCGTACCGATGACTCAGGTAACTCCGTCGGCAGGTTCAAGCGCAAACGTTTCAGAGGACGATGAAAAGATTAACTATCTTTCCACTTCAGAACTCAAGTCGAAAATGATGGCTGAAGGTTACAATCTGCGCCCGTATGTGAAGAAAAATACGAGCGAATATTACATTAACCAGTATTATTTCAGCACCAAACTCAACAGAGACAGTTCGGTAATAACATATCTTATATACGCGATCGGCGTTCTGATAGCGTATTTCTCGACTGCCCCCAAGTTCGGTCACAACGTAGGCGCGCTGATAGGCTTCCTGGCAGCAGGATTGCTTTATCCGATCGTAACGTTTGTAGCGTATTGCGTCGACCCTAAAAAGCGTATTAAAGCAAATTTCAACGCTAAAAACGCGTTGATAAACTCTCTGATAGTGATAGTAAACGCTATAATAATCATAGTTCTGGTCGGATTCCTCGCTTGCGGCGCAAGGATAGACAATATCGATTCGATGATAAGACCCGTGATAATACCTCTTGTCTTCCTGCTCATCATACCGATAGCGATCCTGATTTATTACAGACTTTACAAGAGCAATCATTATCATGTAAACTGAAGCGGCTTTACATATCTTTTATGCTAATAAGTTTGAACGGCTTTCGAACATGGAAGCCGTTTTTATTTCTTTGTTTCGTTTGCGACTTCGAATTTGTTTGTTTGCTCTTATCGCAGAAATCAACGTATTTTTTTAAGGACTTTATTCTCTTCAGGTCTGTTATTTCATTGCAAAACGGACGTTGACCTATTTATTTCTGTAATCTGTCAGTTCCGCTTTACTTTTTGCTTTTTTCTCTATTTCTCTTATATCGCTGTTTGATCCGTAAAGCAAGGAGAGCGAATTCGTTTTAATTTTTCTGCTTTGTTTTGTTATCGAGCCTTTTTCTTTTTTTATGCTCTTAAAATGCAGCTTTTCGGTGATTTTTTCGGAAAGTTTACTGAGTTTCCCTGTAATAAGATCTCCGTACTTGTATAAAAGCACGAAAATAACTGCCGTAACGGCAAAAATCGCTGCCCACACGGCGATCCCCCAACCCGCAAACGGTATCGAAACGGCGCTTTTGAATACTCCCGCTACCCAGATCGCGCCGAGAGGCCTTGTAATAAGCATCATTACGAAAAACGATTTGTAACTCATAGTACCGAGTCCTGCTATAAGACAAAGCAGATCGTCGGGGAAAAACGGCAAAAGAAACATTGCGTAAAGAAGCAAAACGTCCTTACCTTCTGCAAAACGCCTGTATTTATTGAACATTTTATAGCCGCATATCCATACGATAAGCTTTACGCCGCAAGTCCTGCCGAGGAAGAACGCGAACATCGAACCGGATATTATTCCGATCGAAGAATACAGAACCGTCCTCCATATTCCGAAAAGCGCTATTCCGGCAAGCGTTGTGATCGTCGACGGCAAAGGTAAAACCGTGACCTGTAAAAATTGAACGGCGATAAATACGGCGATGGCATAACCGTCGTACCTCGCAATAAAGGATTGCATCGCTTCTCTGTCGCTGAACAGATCGATCAAGCCGTATTTTACCGCAATAATATAGCCTGCGAATAGCACGATAGCAATCAAAAAGCCTATAAGTCCGCCCTTAAACGCTATTTCGCAATTCATAAACACTCCGTATGCTCCGACAAGTGACAACGCGGCGACAACGCAATACAAAAGCCCGAGCCGCGTATTTCCAACGTCGAGCAAATTCATATAATATAAGCATACGGCAGAGCCTGTTATCAATAAGGCGATAGCGAGAGCTCCCAATATTCTTTCTGTTTTCGTCATTTTACACCGTCACAGATATATTATTTGTAAAGCGGACGTAAAATTACGCAAAAGCCGTCTGTCTTTTAAAATAATGCAAAATTATGACTTTGAAATAAAAAAGAAAACCGCCCTTATACGGACGGCTTGTTGTGTTTAGCTATTTCACCGGTTGCGAGCTTGTCGCACCTGTTGTTATATACGTTGTCTGAGTGCCCTTTGACCTTTACGAAAGATACCTTGTGTCCTTCCATCTGCATTAACAGCAGCTTCCAGAGATCCTCGTTTTTGACTTTGTCTTTGGATTTCGTGCGCCAGTTAAGCGCCTGCCAGTCGTCGATCCAGCCTTCGAGAAACGCGTTGCACACATAAGCCGAGTCACTGTAAACAGTCACTTCGCACGGTTGGTTCAGTTGTTTCAGACCCTGTATAACTGCGAATATTTCCATGCGGTTGTTGGTCGTGTCTTTATTGTAACCGCTTATCTCTTTCTCGTGTCCGTTGTATATCAGGATAGCTCCCCAGCCGCCTACGCCGGGATTTCCCGAGCATGCGCCGTCGGTATAGAGTTCGACTTTCTTCATTTGTCTGCCCTCAGTTCCTCGCTGCGCTTTCTGCACGCCGTCATAGCGTCGATGACGATCTTATCCATCTGGCAGTTTTCGAAAACGTTTACGGCTTCGATAGTCGTACCTCCCTTTGAGCATACGTTGGAAATAAGAAGACCGAGCGGAACGTCGGGGTTCGCCTTTATCATTTCGCATGCTCCGATTATAGTTTCTATGGTAAGCTTTTTGGACGTTTCTTTGTCCAGACCGTTTACTACGCCGCCTTCGATCATTGCTTTTGCAAAATAATACGCATATGCAGGGCCGCTACCGCTGACGCAGGTCACGGCGTCGAATTTGTCTTCAGGTATAAAGTAAGCCTGACCGACGCTGTCGAATATTGCCTTGCAGAAAGCGTTGTGTTTTTCGTCCAGACCGTTTACCGCTATTGCCGCCGCGCCCTTGCCTATCTGCGCGGGAGTATTGGGCATAACGCGTATGATCTTACCTTCCATATTCAGCTTTTTGCCGATATATTCGCTGTCGATGCCCGCCATTATGCTGATAACGCACTCAGCGCTGCAAGTAAATTCAATGCTTTTGAATACCTGAGGTTTAACTGAAAGCAAAAGATATTCGCAGTTGTTCGCAACGAAATCGTTGTCACTGGTGCAGAAAATGCCGTCCGCATCCTTGCAAAGCGGATCCGAGGTCGCTATCTGCGATTTGTCGAGTATCCCGCTTCTGAGAATACCGCCGATTATCGCCTTTGCCATATTTCCGTAGCCGATAAAGCCGAGTTTGTATTTTTTCATGTTTCACCTCACGTTTACTGATATTTTAGCATAGCATGCAAAAAACGGCAACAGATAGTATCTAATTTAACGGCAGATAAGGAATTTGTTTTGTAATACGCAAAATATCTCCGTCTTGAATAATGTGTAATAACAATCCACCCGTCTAACGGGTGGTTTTTCACATATCGGGCATAGCCCTTTGGTAATAGCCACGTCTAAATGACGTATATCAGACTGCCACCTGCGATCGTTACTTAGCGTTTCTTGGTTTCAAACGGATCGAAAGCTTCTGCTATACCGTTTTATCTTCTTCTAAATGTGTCCTTATATATTCTGTTATGCGTTCCTTATTTTTTCTACAGTTGTAATACAGTTTTATGGACGTTGTGCGATAGAGAGTTAAGGGCAAAAAAAGTGTATGGGTCAAAGATGGCTCATATTCTTAATATCCTTATAGACGCGATTCGTAAGGAGCGAAGCGACGGAATAGCGAAGTAACAAGCGTGATATTTGCATAAAGTGACTTTCGCGTCAGACGCAACCGCGCAAGGAACTTGCACTTGCTGGTCGAATACGCGTCCATTCCCCTGCAAAAAAATAAGACCGAACAAAAATTCAGTCTTATTTTGGCAGGGGAGACGCGATTCGAACACGCAACCAATGGTTTTGGAGACCACTACTCTACCGTTGAGCCACTCCCCTAAAAATATCATGTTTGCCGTTCTTTCCTGCTACGGCGAAAATTATTTTACAATGTAAACGCTTATAAAGTCAATCGAATTAGGCTTTTTTAACGCATTAATTTTATTCAGTCGGTAAAAAAGCGTTAAACTGACTGAAAACGGTGGAAAAATTTGAGATATTAAGTTATAATGTGTACAGATTATTTTTGAGGAGTCCTGAAAATGGCTGATACAAGCATTTACAATAACCCTTTGATCACAAGATACGCAAGCCGTGAAATGGCGGCGAATTTTTCAGACGACAAGAAATTCAGACTGTGGAGAAAACTCTGGATCGCTCTCGCGGAATCCGAAAAAGAACTGGGACTTAATATCACAGACGAACAGATCTCCGAGATGAAGGAACACGCCGAAGACATAAATTATGACGACGCGCGTAAATTCGAAAGCGAAGTCAGACATGACGTCATGGCACACGTCAAAGCATACGGAAAACTCGCGCCCAAGGCTATGCCTATCATCCACCTGGGCGCAACGTCCTGTTACGTCACCGACAACGCGGAGATAATCGTCATCGACAATGCTCTCGATATCGTACTGGACAAGCTTATAAATTTCATGGATAAGCTGCGCAAATTCGCGCTTAAATACAAAGATCTGCCCACACTCGGCTTTACCCACCTTCAGCCCGCTCAGCTGACTACCGTCGGCAAGCGCGCAACGCTGTGGCTCAGCGATCTTCTGCTCGACCTCGAAAACCTTAAGCATCTTAAATCATGCGTCAAGCTGCGCGGAGTTAAAGGCACTACGGGCACCCAGGCAAGCTTCCTCGATCTGTTCAACGGCAACGGCGAAACCGTAAAAGAACTCGAAAAGAAAGTAGTCGCGAAAATGGGCTACGAAAAGGCGTACGGCGTGACAGGTCAGACCTATCCGAGAAAGTTCGATTACAACGTTCTCTGCGTACTTTCGCAGATTGCGCAAAGCTGTTACCGCTTCTCTAACGATATCCGCATCCTTCAGAATATGAAGGAGATCGAAGAGCCGTTTGAAAAAACTCAGATCGGATCTTCAGCGATGGCGTACAAGCGCAACCCGATGAGAAGCGAACGCGTAGGCTCTATCGCGCGTTACGTTATTTCTCTGCCGACAAACTGCGCGATAACCGCTTCAACGCAATGGTTCGAGCGTACTCTCGACGACAGCGCGAATAAGCGTATCGTTATAGCTCAGGCATTCCTTTCAGTCGACTCGATACTCAATCTCTGCATGAACATAAGCGAAAATCTCGTCGTATACGATAAGGTCATTAAAAAGCATATAGATGCTGAGCTTCCCTTTATGGCTACCGAAAACATTATGATGGAATGCGTAAAGGCTGGCGGAAATCGTCAGGAACTGCACGAAAGAATCAGGGTTTTATCGATGGAAGCTTCCAGGAACGTTAAAATGGAAGGCAAAGACAACAATCTTATCGAACTTATCAAAAACGACGATATGTTCGCTGCCGTAAAAGACAGACTGGACGGAATACTCGACGCTAAAAACTTTATAGGAAGAGCTCCTCAGCAGGTCGTTGAATTTATTGAAAACGAAATAGATCCCGCGATCGCTGCTTCAGGCGTTGAATTGGGCAAACAAGGCGAAGTAAACGTCTGATCTTACTGCTGACGATATAATAAACGACGGGTTTTGACCCGTCGTTTTTATTTTCTTACTGCTTTATCGATATTATAGCTGATTCAAGCTTTTAGTCGTTTTCTGTCAGCTGATACATCCAGTCTGCATATATTCCGTACCCCTTAGTAGGATCCGAAGTGAATACGTGAGTGACCGCTCCGACAAGCTTGCCGTTCTGTATTATCGGACTGCCGCTCATACCCTGTACGATACCGCCCGTAAGTTCTATAAGCTTTTTGTCGGTTATTCTGATCACCATAGATTTGTCTGACGGCGAAGACTGTTCGTTGACCTTTATTATCTCGATATCGTAATATCTCTGCTCTGTACCCTGAACCGTGCTGTATATCTGAGCTTTGCCAGGCTTAACCGAAAGTCTGCCTCCTATCTTTACCGTTTCAAGCGATTCTTTGTTACCCGTATATAAGCCGAAATTTCCGTATTTACAATTGCTTTCGATAGTGCCTATCGAGGCTGATTTGGAATTGAAAGTGCCGGTGAGCTCACCTGTCTTGCCGATCTTTCCCTTTACGCTTCCTGAAATGTATGCGTTGAATATCTTACCGCCGTCTATTCTTACGATATTGCCGTCAGAAGACATGATGGCGTGACCGAGACAGGCGTATTTGCCGCTTTCGGGATTAATGAAAGTCGCCGTGCCGATACCCGCGATGCTGTCCTGTAAAGTAAGACCTATCCTGTAATTGCCGCTCAGAATGTCTTTTGCGGGAAATACGGTATGTTTTTTCGTTTCGCTTCCTCTCAATATGCACAGCTCGACAGGAAGACCTTCTTTATTGTTGAGTATCTCGGTAATCGCCTTGTCGTCTCCGACAGACTTGCCGTCAATGGCTACAAGCACGTCTCCGGGGCGGATATCAGTATTTTCACACGGGGAAACTGCGCCGTCGGCAGTAACTACCCCCGCTTTACCCGTTACTATAAGACCTTTTAAATCAAGTTCGAGACCGAGAGGAAAACCGCCGAGCAGAACTTCCCGATCTTCGCTTTTCTGCGCCTTTTCTGTGCTTACGCCGATAAGTCCGAATAGTTTGGTTTCTACGGTGCCTTCTTCTTCGTCAAGAACTTTCACGCTGAAAGGCGATGAAGTCGAAGCGACCTCGTAACCTTCGAATACCGTCGTTTCGCCCCTGCAAAAGCCGAAATAACCTACGGCGGCAACGCATACCGCCAAAAGCAAAAATACGCCGAATAATTTTTTCATGCTTTAAACTCCTTACGGATTTTAGTTTGAGACTAAGAGGCGTAAATTATGTAAAGCAATAAAAAAACGACGGATAAACCGTCGCAATTTTATAAATAATTATAAAAATCAGCGTAATTTGTAATTATTTGAATACTCTTTCATCTCTTTTGCATGAGGTAAAGCGTGAGTGCCGTAATCGCTGCCTCCGAGAAGTCTTGCTATCTCCTGCAACGTTCCCGCCTCGTCAAGCAACTGCACGTGAGTAAAAGTTTTGCCGTTTTCAGTAGTTTTACCGATGAGATAATGAGCGTCAGCCATGCTTGCCAGCTGCGGAAGATGAGTTACCGCAAGGACTTGTTTGCCCGTAGAGATATTGTAAAGCTTTTCTGCCACGACCTGGGCGATCTTTCCGCTTATGCCCGTATCTATCTCATCGAAAACCATTGTCTGAATGCCGTCAACGTCAGAAATTATATTCTTTACAGCCAGCATAAAGCGCGAAAGTTCGCCGCCCGATATGACTTTACTGAGCGCTTTCGGCGGTTGACCGGCGTTTGCCGAGAACATGAACAGTACGTTGTCAGCACCGTTTTCGCTTACGCTGTTGAAATCGAAAGAAATATCAACGTAAAACGTCGCGTTGTTCATCCCCAATTCCTTAAGCTGACCGCATATGCTGTCTGCGAGTTTTTTAGCGTATTCTTCGCGAACAGAATGTATTTCTTTACTGTTTTTCAACAGTTTGCTTTCGGCGGTCGCAAGCGAGGAATTTAGTTTTTCGATATTATACTCTGCGTCGTCGTAAAAATTCAATTCTTCCCTTATCTTTTCTGCGTAAGCGAGAACGTCCGCTATCGTCGCGCCGTATTTACGTTTCAGAGTGCGTACGAGAGCAAGCCTTTGTTCCACTCTTTCGGCTTCATAAGGATTGTATTCGCTCTCTTCGAGAAGACTTTCGACAGTTTCAGCGATATCCTTGATTTCTATCTTTGCGCTGTCCAGTCTCTCGATGAGTTCGGAATAACGCGGGTCGTATTCTTCAACAGAAGAAAGCTCTGACTTTGCGCCTGAAAGCGTAGTGACTGCGCCGCTTTCGTCGCCGTCCAGATAGTTCTGAGCAGCGGCAAGCGCGTCTGAGATTGAACGCGAATTGTTGAATTTCTTGCGTTTTGCGAGAAGTTCTTCCTCTTCGCCGTCCTGAAGATCGGCTTTTTCTATCTCGTCAAGTTCGAATCTCAGCATATCGGTTTTTTTCGCGACGTCGGACAAAGAGCCGTATTTTGAAAGTTCTCTTTTTATGGAGTTGACTTCGTCGCAAAGCTGTTTCTGAATTTCGAGAGGTTTAGCGAGCGAGTTTTTTGCGTATTTATCGAGTATTATTATATGGTTTTCGTCGTTTAAAAGCCCCGTAGCTTCGTGCTGACCGTAAATGTCGGTAAGCGCGATAGCAACTTCTTTAAGCATGGAGAGCGTGACCTTCTGACCATTTATCCTGCATGTATTTTTGCCTGAGTCAGTCATTATACGCGTAAGTGCGAGTTCGTCCCCGTCGCACTCAATGTCAATTGAAGAAAGTATTTCCTTAACTCTGGGGCTGTCCGAAATATCGAAAAACGCGCTGACCTTTGCCGTATCCTTTCCGTAAGATATCAGCGATTTGTCCGCACGCGTGCCGAGGACGAAATTAAGACTGTCGATGATTATCGATTTGCCTGCGCCGGTTTCGCCCGATAAAATATTCAGTCCTTTGAAAAAACCTATTTCAAGCTTTTCAATAAGGGCTATATTGTCTATCTGTAATGTTTCCAGCATAGGAAATTACCACAAGTAAGATTTCAGAAGATCTACCGTTTCTTTTACGTCCGCGTCCTGCGCTATCACGACGAATATCGTGTCGTCGCCCGCAAGAGTGCCTATGATCTGCGAAAGATTGAGATGGTCTATAAACGCGCAAGCGCTGTTCGCTCCGCCTGCTACCGTTTTGATAACCACGAGATTATTCGCATATTGTATGGAAAGCACGCATTCTTTGAAGATATTACTGAATTTTACGGATATCTTGTGCGGAGCCGCTTCTGCTTTTACGTATTTGTACTTCTTGTCGGAGCCCAGTATCTTGATAAGCCCGAGCTCTTTTATATCGCGGGAAACCGTCGCCTGAGTAGCGCAGAATCCGCGCTCTGTAAGAAGTCTTACCAGTTCGTCCTGAGTCTCGATATCCTTTTCTTCGATAAGGTCTACGATACACTGTTGTCTTTTTGCTCTGATCATCATTCACCCCAGTATGCAAGCTTTTTTATCAGTTTGCTGTAAAAACTGCTCTTTTCGAATCTGATAAAAGTAGCTGCGTAATCACACTTTTTTATTGTTATTTGTTGCGGATCTTCGACAAATGAAACGATTTTGCCGTCGATCGTCAATCTCAGATCGTTGCTGTCGCTCGACAGGTCTACGCGGCTGTTGTCGCTGATGACCATTGGACAGAAATGCAGAGAGTGCGGACATATCGCGTTAATTATAAGCGCGTTTAGATCCGGACTGAGTATCGAGCCGTTACACGAAAGCGAATAGCCCGTCGAACCTGTAGGAGTACTGACCATAACGCCGTCTGCGCGCACCTTATCCGCTCTCACGCCGTCGATATCGACAGCGATGTTGCATACGGTGGAATTATCCGTTTTCGCGAGTACGACTTCGTTCAGCGCTATAAAGCTGTTGTCTCCGTTTTCAACAGAGATCATAGATCTTTTTTCGCAGAAATAGTCGCCCTCAAGCAATTTGTCGGCGCATTCTTCAAGCTTGTCCGCATTTACTTCGGTAAGGAAACCGATATGACCGAGATTGACTCCCAGCATAGGAATGTTTTTCACGGCGCAATAAGGAACGATATTAAGCATCGTACCGTCGCCGCCGAACGCGACGAGCAGATCCACGCCGTCGGTCAGTTCTCTCAGTTTTTCGTGAGTATCGCTTTCCTTTTTACGATCGCTGTAAAATTTATACGATACGCCTTTTTGTTGAAGTATCGATAAAAATTTCTTTGCCGTTGCAGAGTCGTAATCTTTGTTAAGATTTGTATAGACGCCGATTTTCATGATTTTATTATAATACTAAATGTATAAATATTCAACAAAATTTATAAAATAATTGTTTATTTTAATAAAATTTATTAAAATCCTTATATTCAGAGCGAATATTTAAGAGAAAATGTATATTTCTGACTGAATACAATTATATACGAGAGGTTAAAGTCGCTTTTTCAGCCTGACAAGATATTCGACGTTCTTCCCCTCTCTCTTCGGAGCCGTCGTTATGCCGTCAACCTCTGCGCCCAGCGCTGCAGCAAACGCGCAGATATCGTCAACAACGGTTTTCCTGACTTTTTCCGAAAGAACTAACCCTGTTTTTGACAGATTTTTTCTTCCTGCTTCGAACTGAGGCTTGATAAGCGCAACGATCTCTCCTCCGATGCAGACAACCGAATAAACGGCGGGAAGCACGAGTTTAAGAGAAATGAAGCTTACGTCTATACACGCAAAATCGCATTCTTCGCCCAGAGATGATACGCTCAGTTCCCGCGCGTTGAAATTATCGACGATAACAACTCTCCGATCGTTTCTGAGTTCGTCGTCGAAAGCGCAGTCCGCGACGTCTACCGCGTAGACCTTCGCCGCTCCGTGAGACAGCAGACAGTCTGTAAAACCGCCGTTGGATGCGCCTATGTCGACGCAGACCTTATCTTTTACGTCAAGTCTGAAATCAATAAATGCCTTTTCGAGTTTGTCCCCGCCGCGCGAAGCGAAACGGTATTCTCTCTCAACGGAAACCTCGTCGCTATCTTTAACGTTGAACGACGCTTTTTCTGCGGTTTTTCCGTTTACGGATACGAATCCGTCGGATATCATATTCGCGGCTTTAGTGCGACTGTAACCGTATTTTTCGCTGAGATAGAGGTCGAGTCTCACGCTTTCACCTTAGCGTATATTTTTTCCGCAAGGCTTGTCGGATCGGTAGCTGTTTTCTTCATGATAAATTCGACGCTACCCTGAGGATAAGGCTTTTCGTCGAACGCAAATACGGTGACGTCGGCGGCAATGTTTCTTTCCGAGTAGTATGCGACCACTCCTTCGCCGAAACCGCCCGTTTTCACTCCGTCTTCAAGCGTAAATATGCGTTTGTTCTTTATCTCTTCGAGTAATTGTGAATCGAAAGGTTTTATGAAACGCGCGTTCACGACGTCGATATCAATGCCTTTATCTTTGAGCATTTCAGCTGTCTTTACCGCGTCTGCTACGCTTGCCGCGCCCGTCGCGAGCAATACGTTATCCGCTTTTCCGTCTGTCAGATACTCCCATTTTCCTGCTATTATCGGAGTGTGAACGTCGTATTTATTGCTGTCCTCCGCTTTCGGATAACGGATAGCAAGCGGCGTTTTGCATTCGAGGGACCATCTAAGAACCGCTTTCAGTTCTTCTCCGTCTTTCGGGCAGGCGATGGTGAGCGACGGGAGCGCGCGCATAAACGATATATCGAACACTCCCTGATGCGTCTCTCCGTCTCCCGCAACGATGCCGCATCTGTCTATAAGAAGGGTCACGGGAAGAGAGTTGAGGCATACGTCGTGAATAAGCTGATCGTACGCCCTCTGAAGGAAGGTCGAATACACCGCGAAATACGGCTTTTTGCCGCCTATGGCAAGCCCTGCCGACATACAGAGAGCGTGAGCTTCAGCAATGCCGACGTCGGCAAATCTTTCGGGGAAACGCTTAGCGAATTCGTCAAGTCCCGTACCTGAAGCCATTGCGGCGGTAACGGCGTAAACGTTCTTATCTTTTTGCGCAAGCTTGCACAAGGTTTCGCCCGCTATCTGAGAAAAAGTAGGATATTTCTGAGCCGAAGGCGAATAACCGTGGAATTTTTCAGGGTCTTTCTCCGCGTCGGGATATCCCTTACCTTTCTTTGTCAGAACGTGCACCATTACCGGTTCGTCCGCAGCTTTGGCTTTTTTAAATGCACGTATGAGAGCCTTGATATCGTGTCCGTCGACGACTCCGATATATTTCAGATTGAACAGCGAAAACGGGCGTTTAATCCTTTCGCGTCTGAGTCTTTCGAGATAATTCGAGATAAGTCCGACGTTTTTCGAAATGCTCATTTCGTTGTCGTTCAGCACGATTATCTGCTTGTTTCCCGTGCACGCAAGGTCGTTGAGCGCTTCGTAAGTCAACCCGCCCGTCATGGCTCCGTCGCCGATAAACGAGACGATCTGTTCATCGCCGCTAAGCGCCCTTGCCAGACCGCATGCTATGGAAATCGAAGTAGAAGCGTGCCCTGTGTTGGCGACGTCGTATTCGCTTTCCTGCGATTTCGGGAAGCCCGAAATACCTTCGTTGCCTCTTAAATTTACAAAGAGATCCTTTCTTCCCGTTAATATTTTATGTGTGTAACATTGATGACCGACGTCGAAAATTATCTTATCTTTAGGAGCATCGAAAACGTAATGAAGCGCGACGACGGCTTCCACCGCGCCGAGATTCGAAGAAAGATGACCGCCGCAACTGAATACGGTCTTTAAAATGAGCTCTCTTATTTCGCCGCAAAGAGTATCGAGCTGATCGTAATTCAGCTTCTTGATATCCTTTGGATAATTGACCTTTTCGAGAATGCTCATAGACGTTTC
Organism: Candidatus Ornithoclostridium faecavium; assembly: GCA_018714045.1. GTDB lineage: Bacteria > Bacillota > Clostridia > Christensenellales > UBA3700 > Ornithoclostridium > Ornithoclostridium faecavium. The sequence continues at coordinate 3,680 of DVNX01000064.1, read as the reverse complement.
CTTTTGAATATCCTTACGATTGCGCAAAGTCTTGCAGCCGTAAACAGGACGATACTCCTGCTGTTCCTTACGGCAATACGCTTGCACAGCGCTTTGCCTCCGACGGTCACCGACGCGATAACGGCGGATACGAGTATCGACGGAAGAAAGGCGTTTGTACCCAAAGCGTCCGATAACGCCGCGACGATGCTTGCGCCGCAAGCTCCGCTCATTACTCCGCAGATATCGCCTATCACGTCAGCGCAGAAATTATTGACCTTTTCAGCGTTCGAAATAAGCGTTTTCGCAACTTTTAACGTTTCGTCGTCGATAGATGCGCTTCCTTCTACCGCACAGGCGGAGCAGGATGCGACGCTTACTCCTATTACATCAAAAATTATACTCGTAATTACCATAAAAATCAACAACATTGTCGCAATAAGTATATCGCTGCCGTCAACGGCGACTTGTGAAAGCACGCTGGATATAAGCGACAGTATAAATGTTAAAACGACGATTTTTAGCGCCCAGTCGACTGAATGCCTTTTCCGACGCCTGCGTTTCCCGTTGTTTTTATTATTGTAAAAACCCAAAAATTTAGCCACGTTAAATTATATTTGACTATTCTTGCGGTAATTCGCTTAAAATCTTTAAAAGGATCAAAAAAAGTACCGCATGAAGCGGTACCGAAATTTTTTGCCGATTTGTAATCAATAATTTCTGCCGACAAGATAGTGACAAAGCTGTATAAGCTTGTCTGCCTTTTCGCCGTACTTTGAAATGCAGGAAACCGCGCGCATTGTAAAGTCCTTAGCTTTTTTTTCAGCTTCCTTCATGCCGAACATGGCGACGTAAGTCTTCTTATCGCTCTTTTCGTCGCTTTTTACGTTTTTGCCGAGGACGGCTTCTGTCGAAGTGCAGTCCAGTATATCGTCTGTTATCTGGTAGGCGACGCCCATATAGTCTGCAAAGTTAAGAAGGTCTATCTCCTCTTCTTTGCTGCAACCGCACGATACAGCGCCCGAAAGCAGCGCGGCGATGAGAAGCCCCGAAGTCTTTTTGGAATACATGGAAAGAAGCGCGTTTTCGTCGTAACCCGAGCCGTTGTTTTCAGTCACGTCCATGCACTGACCGCCTATCATGCCCGTCGTGCCTGCGTATTTCGCTATATAGCTTGCCGCAAGGACGTCGCGCGAAGAATTGACCGTTTCAAGCAATACTTCGAACGCTGAATTGAGCATAGCGTCTCCCGCAAGCAACGCCACCGCCTCACCGAATTTAACGTGAGTCGTAGGCTTTCCTCGGCGCAGAGTGTCGTTGTCCATACAAGGAAGATCGTCGTGAATGAGCGAATATCCGTGAATGAGTTCGACCGCAAGCGCGAAATCCTGGACTTCCTCACAGGATTTACCCGCAAATTCCGCTCCGAGATAACAAAGCATCGGGCGCAGTCTTTTGCCACCGCCCGTCATTGCGTATGCGACCGCCTCTTTTACGGGCGACGGACAATCCAGTCTGCGCATAAGATAGTCGTCAAGTGTCGCGTTGAAAATCCCCGCATATACGCCGATAATGTCTTTCATCAGTTCTTATCCGCCTTAAAATCGCTTTTTTGCAGGTTGTCGAGCTCCCCTTTGAGCTCTGTTATCTTGCCGCCTGCTTCGTCAAGTTTAGCTTTGCATAAAGAAGAAAGTTTAACGCCTTCCTCAAAGAGCTTAATGCCTTCGTCTACCGTAGTTTCGGGACTTTCGAGTTTTGCCGTTATTTCGTCTATTCTCGCCAGCATGCTTTCGAATGAATTTTCGTTCTGTTTTTTCATATGATCACCTCTTATCCGCAACGGTAACGCTATCGACCGTCGCTTCGGCATATCCGTCGCCGGCATTTACAGTTACCTTGTCGCCGACGGACATTTGCGATATTTTTCTTATTCTTCCCTTTTCTCCGTTCAATGTAAAAAAGCCTTTCTCGAGTATCGACACGGGATTCGCCGCGCCGAGAGAAGTCAGCGACTTTTCGTATCTCATTCTCTTATCCTTAAGCAAAGTGTCAGCCGCTACGTGGAGAGATCTTAAGGAGAGAGCGAACGAGGCGTTTGCCGCCGTATTTCTCGCAGAAGCCGCCGCCAGCATGCGACGGGATATCATGGAAAGATTTCTGCTTCCTGTCGCGACTTTCTCGAGAAGCAGATTTTTCGCTCTCGACGCAAATGCGGAAAGATCTTCTTTTATAACGTTGACGTCGTATGCGATAAGTTCGGCAGCTGCCGTCGGGGTCGCCGCCCTGACGTCCGCTACAAGGTCGCAGAGCGTATAGTCCGTTTCGTGCCCTACCGCAGATATTATCGGAGTGTTCGCCGCGTAAACGCTTCTTACCAGTTTTTCGTCGTTGAAAGGCATAAGGTCTTCCTGAGACCCGCCTCCTCGCGCGATGATTATTACGTCGAACCCCAGCTTGTCCGTTATCTCGAGCGCTTTCACAATGCTTGCCGCGCTGTTTTCGCCCTGAACCTGAACGCCGTAAACGTTTATGTCGATAACGTCGTTGTAACGTCTTACGGTCGTGATTATGTCTCGTATTACCGCGCCCGTAGTCGAAGTGAGAACGCAGACGTTTCTGCAATAAGACGGCAGACTTTTTTTATGTTCCTGAGCAAACAATCCTTCTTTGAGGAGTTTGTTTTTAAGCTCTTCCAGCTGCATCGCCAGAAGCCCCGCGCCGTAAGGCGTTATCCTGTCCGCGTTAAGGCTGAGCTTGCCGTTTTTGCCGTAATACGACACGCTTCCGCGCACGATTATCAGCTCTCCGTTCTTCGGGACGTATGTTTTGGCGCAGTTGAAGCTGTTGCAGGCTATCTGCGCGTCCTTGTCCTTCAAAGTAAAATAGGCGTGGCCACGAACGACGCTTATGCCGCTGACCTCGCCTACCACGTCTATATCGTGAAGCATTTCCTCCGCGACAAAGACGTTGTGTATATACATATTTACAATGCTTACGCTCAGGTATTTAGGAGCGTTCATCTTTCAGCCTTAGCTATCGCCGCCTGTAAAGTGTTGGCAAGAAGCATGGTTATCGTCATAGGTCCTACGCCGCCCGGTACGGGAGTTATGAAAGACGCCTTTTTCTCAACGTTTTCGAAATCTACGTCGCCGACGAGCTTGCCGTCAACGCGGTTTATGCCTACGTCTATGACTATCGCGCCGTCTTTTACCATATCCGCGGTCACGAATTTGGGTCTGCCTATCGCCGCGACGAGTATATCCGCTTGAGAAGCGATATCTTTAAGGTTTTGCGTTTTGCTGTGACATACCGTAACGGTGCAGTCAGCGTTAAGAAGAAGCATTGCCATAGGCTTGCCGACCGTGTTGCTCCTGCCGATGACTACCGCGTTTTTGCCCGCGAGATCTACGCCGGTGGTCTCCAGCATTTTCATAACGCCGAACGGCGTGCAGGATATCGTTCTGGGTCTGTTCATCGCGAGAAGTCCGAGGTTTGTCGGAGAAAAACCGTCAACGTCCTTTTCGTCGGGTATCAGTCCGAGTATGCTCTTTTCGTCGTAGCCCTTAGGAAGCGGAAGCTGAACGAGTATTCCGTCGACCGTTTCGTCATCCGCGAGCTCTTTTACCGTTTTTTCGATCTCGGATTGAGGAGTACCGTCCGCGTATTCGTAATGCAGAGATCTCATGCCGACTTCTTCACAG
>DVNX01000063.1 GCA_018714045.1 Candidatus Ornithoclostridium faecavium | reverse complement strand
TTAAACATATTATCAAGGCATTTAACGCAGTAGCTACGTAAATTTGCCGCTTTAAACCTTGTTCGTATTATTCTGGTCTGGTATACGCAAAATAGAGACGAATTTTCGGGATATCTCACTATTTTCCGAGTTTTAAGTTTGAGAGGTAAGCCCTCTGACTTTTTAAGCGAAAAAAGGAGACGGTTTAAATCAGACTTTGCCTTTATCCAGCCTTACCAATGTCCTCAGCGTGTTTTTCGCCGCTTCCTGCATTTCGGCAAGCGTTATACAGCCTTCTTTTCCGACCGATTTTATAAGGTCTTTGTATTTTTTGTATCCGCTTGCGGAGTAAGTTATCGTACCCGGCATAAGCACGTCTACGCGTGAACGTATCCTGTACGCGTTGTCGTTTATCTTCGGGAATTCGGGGCTTGCGCTCCTTCTCATCCACCAGTCGGTTATCACGGTTCCGTCAAAGCCCCATTCGTCGCGGAGTACGACTTTGACCGTGTCGAAATTGTAGTGGCTCCATACTCCGTTAATCTTATTGTAAGAAGTCATTATATTTATCGGATCGCTTGTCTTTACGCATATCTCGAAGCCTTTCAGATATATTTCGCGCAGCGCGCGTTCAGATACGCGGCTGTCGTTTACGTTGCGCTTTACTTCCTGGTTATTGCACGCGAAATGTTTGGGACATGCCGCCTTGCCTCGGCTCTGAACGCCTTTGGTGAAAGCCGCCGCGAATACGCCGCTGATAAGCGGATCTTCTGAATAATACTCGAAGTTTCTTCCGCACAGCGGATTGCGGTGTATGTTGAGACCAGCGCCAAGGAGCACGTCGGTATTGTAATGTATCATTTCGTCTCCGACTTTTTCGTAGAGTTTTTCGACGAGTGCGGGATCCCACGTGCAGGCGAGAGCGGTGCCGCAGGGGAGTAAAGCGTTGTATTTACCTATCCTTATTCCTGCGGGGCCGTCCGTAGTTATCACCGCGCGGACGCCTTTTTCTTCAAGGGTTTTCATTATGCCGCCGTACGCACCCGCGTTGCCCGCCACGCCTTGCGGCGCGTTCATACAGCCGTACCCTCTCGTAAGAGCCTGCAATTCTTCAACGTTCAGGACTGCGATAAAATCGTCGATCGAAATTTTTCCGTTAAGTACGTCTTTGAAGTTTTCGCCTTTATACGTTTTTTGAGGTATCTCTGCGGGAAGGCAGCTTAAGATACGTTTTTTCAGGTCATAATCCGCAACGGGCGTAAGTTCGTATTCTTTTATTATCGCGCCGTCTTTTTCTACTGCTTTGAGACGGTTGAAAGGATTGAGGACTTTACATACGGGGTTGTGCGTAACGATAACTTTGTCCTCGTCTAACGCGTAATTTCCCGCTATTGTTTCCGTCCTTACGCTGTTTCCGACAAAAAATACGTATTCGCCTTTTTCGAGAACGTAAGAGTATGCGTTGCCCGTCGCTCCGCCGTCGTCGTAAGAAGAATAAGAATAGTCGTCGCACGTAAGGGTAACGCTTTCGCTTTCGCCCGCGTTAAGAAGAGAAGTTTTTGCAAATGCAACAAGGACTTTGGCTGGCTTTCCCAGCTTGCCCTGCGGTGCGCTTGCGTAAAGCTGCACGACTTCGCGCCCAGCGCGTTTTCCCGTATTTTTAACCGTTGCGCTTACAGAGATCCCTTTATCGGTCTTTTTGAAATTGTCGACCTGTATCGAGAAATCAGTGTAGGAAAGTCCGAAACCGAACGGGTAGAGCACCTTGTCTTTTGCGAACGTTTCGAAATAGCGGTAGCCGACGTAAATATCTTCTCGGTATTCGTTGAATTCAGCCCCTCCGAAATTTGCGGAAGAGGGATAGTCGTCGTACGTTTTTGCTATCGTGTCTGTAAGTTTGCCTGACGGATCTACGGCGCCCGTCAGCACGTCGACGACTGAATTGCCGCTTTCCATGCCGCCTTGCCATGCGTAGACCACGGCGCTCAGTTTATCGCCGTACTTTTGCGTCCATGCCATATCGATTATATTGCCTGCGTCTATTACAGCGACCGTCTTTTTGAAAGCAGATGTGACTTTGTCAAGAAGCGATATCTCTTCGTCTGTGAGATAAAAGCTTCCTTTTTCCAATTTGTTTTCTCTGTCTTCGCCCGCTGCGCGACCGATGACGAGCACAGCCGTTTCGTTCCTCTTCGAAGCGGCGGTTATAAGTTCTGACGGGATATCCGCTTCCGGGTAGCACATAGGCCAGTGTCCCCACCAGCCGTCGCTGGGTTCGTTCGCGGGGGAGAAACACCATTTTTCGTAAAACGCGGCAACTTCTTTGTCTATGGTGAAGAAGCCGTCTTTTTCGGCGAGTTTCAAAGCTTCGGATAAGTTGACTTTATAAGGCGCGTTTACGTTTCCGCCGCTTCCGTAACCGACGTAAAACCAGTTTATCTGACATCTGCCGAACACCGCTACCTTAACGCCGTTTTCAAGCGGCAACGCTCCTTCGTTTTTAAGCAACACTATGCCGTCAGCGCCCGATTTTCTTATCAGTTCGCCTATGCCGGGGGTCACGTATCTTGCACCCGACGCCGAATTTTCCTCCTGCATAAGTCCGTTGCCCGTAAATCTGTCGCTTATTTTTCTGATGAGTTTTCCGATGGTTTTTTTAATTCCCATATATATCCTCGCGTTTATAAGATACTTTAATGATAGCAAATATGCCTTATGCCGTCAACGGGTGTTGAAAAACGCACAATTATTGTTATATATTTTTAACATATGCCGAAAAAGTAAGCTTTGACGAGAGTATACGTGATAAAAGGAGGCGATTTGATGAAAAAGATCTTTACCGCGATTTTATTCTTTGTTTTTGCCCTTTTCGTTTTTTCAGCGTGTTCTGACGGCGGCGTGAAAAATACCATAGAAGATCCGATCGAGTACGGCGAAGGGATAGTGCCTGTCGATAATTACGAAGATATAAGTTATGATATCGCCGACGGGTTTTTCACCATGTTTGCAGAATATACGACGTATACCGCTTCCGATTTTCTTATCGCGACCTCGCTCTCTCAGTTTAAAGAGTGGTGCGACGGCAGAGGATTGCCTTATTTCGATGAGGATAAAGACGGCTATTATTCGCCCGAGTCGGTAAGGATACGGGAAACGTATACTGACGGATATTTTGAAGAAAAAGCCCTTGTTCTCATTCATTACGTTATGGGCAGCTACGACACTTTCGATATTGACGGAATAAGGCTTAAAGACGGGATTCTTACAGTCGTCGGCGTCAGACCGAAAGGCGAATATTCTACTGCCGACGTTCTTACCTCGTATTTCGGAATTTTTGGAGTAAATAAAGAGGACGTGTCAGAGGTGAAGACGGTAAATATCGGGTTTATAAGAAAGTAAATTTATAAGAGGACAGGTGACCTGCGGCATTAAAATGGCAGACGTAAAAGTAAATATTTACGAGTACGCGAAGCGATACGGCAGTCGCCCCGCAACCCCGCGTGGCGGGAGCATAAGTCGGCTGGCGCGAAGCATAACAAGTCGCATTATGCGAAGCCGATATTGGCAGTCGCCCCGCGACCGCACCATAAGGAGTATTCGCTCAGCTATTTGTTGCGATAGTTGAAAATTATTGCTAACCGCGAAAGCGGCATAAACGCCGCCGAATCCCGGCGCACGCTGACGCTTAGCGCGAGGGCGCGACGCGTTAAGAAAACGTGCCGGTGGCACGTTTTTAGCCAAAGCGGGGAGCAATTTGTAATTGCGACCTGGGGGAATCAATATGACGGCGCACCATAAGGAGTATTCGCTAAGAAAATTATTACGCATATTGGGGTTATTGCTAACCGCGAAAGCGGCATAAACGCCGCCGAATCTCGGCGCACGCTGACGCTTAGCGCGAGGAATTCAAGAACTCCTATTGTGCGTCCTCTGTCAGATGGCGCACATTTTAAATCCTTATAGGAGTTCGTAAGGAGCACCGAAGGTGCGACGGAATAGCGAGCATAGCGAGCGTCATGATTTCGGTGCTCCTTATGGTGCCCAAAAAAAGAGGACGCGAAACTTTGCGTCCTCTGTTAGATGGCGCACCATAAGGAGTTCGAATCCCTAACCTTCGGTTCCGTAGACCGACGCTCTATCCAGTTGAGCTAATGGTGCAAATGCTCGAATCTTATCCGATTGCTTAATCATTATAGTTTGATTATTTGATTTTGTCAAATATTTTTGAGAATAAATTATCTTTGACAGCGCCGTAATGGTAATGGTATAATATCCGTATGCAGAATGAAAACAATGTGCCTGAACTAAGGCTGGACGATCTGGAATATAAAGGACTTAAACTGTGGCAATATCCGTCGCTGTACTGCTTTACCTCGGACGCCGTGCTCCTTGCCAATCTTGCGAAGGTGAAAAAGGGCGACACGGTAGCTGATTTCGGTACGGGAAGCGGGATAATCGCCGTGCTTATCGCCGCAAAGACAAACGCGGGGAAGATATACGCGCTGGAAAAGCAGAAGATAATGTGCGGTTTAGCGCAAAAGAACGCTGAATATAACGGATTGTCGGACAGAATTGAGGTCATCGAAGGGGATATAGCGGACGCGGATAAGCTTCTGGGAAAAGAGAGCGTAAACGCAGTCGTATGCAATCCGCCTTACTTTAAGAAGGGCAGCGGTGCGGAAAGAGAAAGGGAAGAGATCGCGTTATCTCGCCACGAAAGCAGCTGCGATTTAAAAGGCATAATAGAAAGCGCGGCTAAAGTGCTCAAATACGGCGGCGCGTTCTATATCGTCCATAAGGTGGACAGAATGGCTGAAGCGGTCGGATATATGCAGGCGGCGGATCTCAAAGTAAAGAAAATCACGCTGGTATATCCCAAGGCGGACAGGGCAGCCGACGTGTTTATCGCAGAAGCGAGAAAAAGCGGCGCGGACGGAATGAAGCTGGAAAGCCTCGTCGTATACGAAGAAAACGGCTCGATGACGAAGGAAGCAAAAAAGCTTTACGCAAAGGAGTAGTATGGAAAGAGGAAAACTATATATAGTCGGTACGCCGATAGGCAATCTTAAAGACATAACTTTGCGCGCGCTGGAAACGTTGAAAGAGGTCGACCTGATAGCGTGCGAGGACACCCGCCATACCTTAGGGCTTCTTACTCACTACGAAATAAAAAAGCCGCTTATAAGTTACTATAAACCCAAAGAGCGCGAAGGCGCAGAAATGATACTGAGAAATCTTTCTGAAGGCAAGAACGTAGCGCTCGTCACCGACGCAGGTATGCCGTGTATTTCCGACCCCGGGAGCATACTCGTGAAAGAGGCGAGAGAGGCAGGCTATGACGTAGTGTCCGTGCCGGGAGCGACTGCGGTAACGACAGCGATGGCTCTCAGCGGAATTCTTGAGCCCGTGTTTGTATTTATAGGTTTTATCCCTTCAAAGAAGAAAGAAAAATTAGCGCTGTTATCTCAATATAAAGACTTAAAAGCGTCTCTTGTTTTTTACTGTTCGCCGCACGATATAAAAGACGATCTTAAACTTTTTTACGAGGTCTTGGGCGCAAGGAAAGTCAGCGTTATAAGAGAGCTTACCAAAATGTACGAAAGCGTAGAGGAAGGAACTCTCGGGGAATTCGAAATAGAGGAAGCGCGCGGGGAATACGTGGTCATAGTTCACGCTTCCGAAAAGGAAGAGGAAAGCAAGCCCGAAGGCAGTATCGAAGAGCAGGTGGGCGCGCTTATCGCAAGCGGCGTCAGCAAAAAAGACGCTATAAAGCAGGTCGCTAAACAAAACGGTCTGCCCAAAGACGAAGTATACAAAAAATTTATCTGAGGATATATGAATAAAGCGGTAGAAATACAAGGTCTTAAAAAATATTTCGGAGAAGTCAAAGCCGTTGACGGTATCTCTTTCGACGTCGAAAAAGGCAGCCTCTTCGCTTTTCTCGGGCTTAACGGCGCGGGAAAAAGCACTACGATAAACGTTATATGCACTCTTCTCAAAAAGGACGAAGGCAGGGTGATCGTTGCTGGTGCGGATATAGATAAAGATCCCGTAGCGATAAGAAAGAGAACGGGCGTCGTTTTCCAGGGATCCATACTCGATGAAAAGCTGTCGGTTGCAGACAATTTAAAGGTGAGAGCGCGATTTTACGGCATTTACGGTCAGGAATGGAAACGTCGTTTAAGCGAGCTGGACGACCTTCTCGCGGTCGGCGAGCTTCTGAAAAGACCTTACGGCAAGCTTTCCGGAGGACAGAGACGACGCGTCGACGTCGCGAGAGGGCTTATCAATTCTCCGGAAATACTCATTCTGGACGAGCCTACGACGGGTCTCGACCCGCAGACGAGAAAGACGGTCTGGGAAGTAGTCGAAAGACTCAGAGAAGACAAGGGTATGACGGTATTTCTTACCACCCACTATATGGAAGAAGCGGCGAGCGCGGACGACGTAGTGATACTGGACGCGGGAAAGATCGCGGCGAGAGGCACTCCGACGGCGCTTAAAAACGAATATTCGAAAGACAGGCTCATCGTATATGCTCAAGAAAGCGCGGCAAATGACGAAGCTTTCAAAAAGCTTGGCGGCGTTTACGAAAACAATGCGTACAGAATAACCGTAAATGACGGAGAAGAAGCAAAGAGCATTCTCGCTTTATCGGGAAAACTCATAACTGATTTCGAATTCGTGAAAGGTGATATGGACGACGTTTTTCTCAACGTTACAGGCAAAAAACTGACGGGAGGGGAACAATGAACGCTAAGAAGATAAAAGACAACGCGGCAGTGGTTTCAGGACTGGTAGAACGCAGCCTCAAGATATTCCTTAAAGACAAAGCGAGCGTGTTTTTCTCTCTTCTCGCGCCGCTGATAGTTCTCGGACTTTACCTGTTGTTCCTCGGTGACATTCAGATGGACGGGATAAAAGCCGCTTTCGAAGGCGCTCCGATAGACGATAATCTCTTGAAGAGTTTCGTTGATTCGTGGATGCTTGCGGGAGAGGTATCCGTAGCGTGCGTTACCGTTTCGTTTTCCGTGCAGGGTATAACGGTGCAGGACAGGGAAAAGGGCGTGCTCAACGATATGCTTGCCTCTCCGATATCGCGCGGGATCATAGATATAAGCTATCTGATATCCAATTTCGTCGTTACGCTTTGCATTTGTCTGATCGTGCTTGCCGTCGCGTTCGTGTACGTTGCGATAACGGGCTGGGCTCTTTCGTTTGTTGACGTGGTTTTGCTGATCGCGCTCACGATAATGTCGGTGCTTTCCGCAAGCGTTATATCCACACTCGTAGGACTTGCGTTCAGAACGAGCAGTCAGCACAGCGCTTTCGTAGGGATAATAAGCGCGATGATAGGTTTTGTGATGGGCGCGTTCATGCCGTTGTCGGCATTCCCGAAGGGGGTGCAGTACGTGACCCTTTTCGTGCCCGCTACCTATTCGGCTGCGCTTTACCGTAATCTGTTCATGCGCGGCGCGCTGGAAAAGATAGACGCGGCGCTTCCCGGGGCGGAAGACGGACTTAAAGGCTCTTTTTCAATGGAACTGAACTTTTTCGGAAAGACGATCGGCGCGGATATGCAGGCTGTGATCTTCGCGGCTTTTATAGCGCTGACCTTAGCGGCGTGGATCGCGATAGCTGTCGCGAAAGCGGTAAAAGGTAAAAAAAGACGCTAAGACTGTTGTCACGGTTTTACATAAACCTGCACAACAGACACGCCATGATCGCGCCGAGGTAACAGGAAAACAGAGATACGGGGATCGCGTATCTCAATTTTTTTACCTTGGTCGTGGAAAAATAGACGGTCGCGATATAAAATACCGTTTCGCTTGCTCCGACGATGACGGAGCCGCAACGGGCGACGTAACTGTCAGCGCCGTAAGTCTTGTATATGTTTTCGAGTATGGCTATCGAGCCGTTGCCCGAAAGGGGGCGTATCACGACAAGTTCGCACAATTCCTCGGGAATACCGAAGAGGTTGAATACGGGCGCGAGAAAACGGCTGAAATATGCGTTGAGTCCGCTGAGCGAAAACAGCTCCACCGCTATAAGTACTGCGCAGATATAAGGGAATATTTCAAGAATGAGTTTTACGCTCTGACGGCTTCCTTCGACAAAGCTGTCGTATACGCCGACCTTTTTTACGTATCCTATTATCAATACTACGATAATGAACACGGGCAGGATAAATTTGCTCACTTTAACTTTGCTCCTTTAAGCGGCTGAGGAAGGGCGGGCGCATCTTTTTTTCTGTTCTTTGAAGTAAGCGAAAACGCTTTTGCGAGAAGCACGCCGCAAACGGTGGATACGGCTGTCGCGATAAGCGAAGGGAGTATTATATCAGACGCGCTGGCAGAGCCGTACGAAGAACGTAGCCCTATTATCGTCGCGGGCAGAAGCTGTATCGAGGTCGCGTTCACGACCATGAACAGTATCATGTTGTCGGTGGCTTTGTCGGAGCCGTCCTGCATCCCTTCCATCGCCTTTATTCCGAGAGGAGTCGCCGCGCTTCCCATGCCCAGAAGATTGGCGGAAAAGTTAAGGGTTATGAATTCTCTCGTCTTTTCGTCCTCGCCTTTGAACAGTCTTTTGGTTATCGGCGAAAAAAGTCTGTCGAGAGCGCGGCTCATGCCGACTTTCTGCATGACATCGAGTACCGAAAGCCATATAGCGTATATCGCGCAAAGCTTCAGCGCGAGCGATATCGCGTTGCTTGCACCGCTTATCATGATCGAAAAAGCGCTGTCGGGCGATACGACTGTCACTAAGATAAGAGACGCTACCGTCATTACGAAAAACATTGTGTTCATATTCTGCCTCGCTAAGATTTTATTTGCGTTTTCGCCGCGATATGACCTCTCGTAGCGTCGTTATGACCGATTATCTTCGCGGGCGCAGGCGAATTTCGTTTTACTTTTTTATATTCACGCGCTATAATGGGAAAGATAAAACCTTAAAGAGGTGTGTAATGAAAGAAAAATACTACATCACTACAGCGATAGCTTACACTTCGGCAAAGCCGCATATAGGCAATACCTACGAGATCGTCCTCGCCGACCTTCTGGCGCGTTTTAAGCGTAAACAGGGTTACGACGTCCGTTTGCAGACGGGCACCGACGAGCACGGCGAGAAGATACAGCAAAAGGCTGAGGCGGCGGGCGTAAGTCCCAAAGAGTATGTCGACAAGACGGCGGCGGAGATAAAGAGGATATGGGATCTGATGAATTCCAGCTACGACAAATTCATCCGCACGACCGACGAATATCACGAAAAACAGGTTCAGGAAATATTCGAAAGACTGCTTAAACAGGGCGATATCTATAAAGGCGAATACAAGGGCTGGTATTGCACTCCTTGCGAATCCTTCTGGACTGAAAGCCAGCTGGTCGACGGCAAATGCCCCGACTGCGGCAGAGAAGTCAAGATGGCTAAGGAAGAAGCATATTTCTTTAAAATGAGCAAGTATGCAGACAAACTCATGCAGTATTACGAAGAGCATCCCGACTTTATCGTGCCCGTTTCGCGCAAGAACGAAATGGTCAACAACTTCCTCAGACCGGGACTTCAGGACCTGTGCATAAGCCGCACGTCCTTCTCATGGGGCATACCCGTAAAGAGCGACCCGCGCCACGTCGTATACGTATGGCTGGACGCGCTGACCAACTATATAACGGGTCTCGGTTACGACGCAAACGGCAACAGCGGAGAACTTTACAAAAAGTACTGGCCTGCCGACGTGCATATCATTGGTAAGGATATCGTACGTTTCCATACCATTTACTGGCCGATATTCCTTATGGCTCTCGGTGAGCCGCTTCCCAAGCAGATCTACGGGCATCCTTGGCTTCTGCAGGACGGCGGAAAGATGAGTAAGTCGAAAGGAAACGTAATATACGCGGACGATCTCGTCGACGTGTTCGGCGTTGATCCCGTCAGATATTTCCTTCTCGCTCAGATGCCGTTCGACAACGACGGACAGGTATCGTGGGAAGCGGTCTGCGAGACCGTGAACAGCGAACTTGCCAACGTTTACGGCAATCTCGTAAAGCGTACGCTTGCGATGAACAACAAGTATTTCGGCGGAGTGGTCGCAGACAAGGGCGTAAAAGAGCCTGTCGACGACGACCTGAAAGCGGTAGTTACAGGCATGTACGGCAAAGTAGCGGCAAAGATAGACGCTTACAGAGTAGCCGACGCTCTCGAGGATCTTATGAATATGTTCCGCCGCGCGAACAAGTATATAGACGAGACGGCTCCGTGGGCTCTCGCAAAGGACGAAAGCAAGAAAGACAGACTGGCTACCGTGCTTTACAACCTTACCGAAACGATAATCATCGGCTCTTCCGTGATGACCTGCTTTATGCCGACCCTTGCGGAAAAGGTACTTTCTCAGTGTTCGGCTACCTGCCGCGATTTTAAAGATCTCGACAAATTCGGACTGCTTGAGAGCGGCACCAGGACGGCTGAAAACCCCGAAACTCTGTTTGAAAGAGTGGACGTCAAAGCCGTTACAGAAAAGGTAAATAAAATGTACGAAGAGAGAAATGCGGCTAAAGCGCAGCCCGCTCCCGCTAAAGCAGAAGAGAAAGAGGAGAGCGCTCCCGCTGAGATAACCATCGACGACTTTGCAAAAGTTCAGCTAAAAGTCGGCAAGGTGCTTGAATGTCGCAAGGTGGAGAAGGCAGACAAACTGCTGTGCTCGACGATAGACCTCGGAGAAGAAAAACCGCGCACTATAGTCAGCGGCATCGCTAAATGGTACACTCCGGAAGAGATGGTCGGCAAAAACGTGGTAGTAGTCGCCAATCTCAAACCCGTCAAACTGCGCGGCATACTCAGTGAAGGCATGGTGCTTTGCGCGGAGGACAAAGACGGCAACCTTAAGCTGGTCGCGCCCGAAGCGGCGATCGCGGCGGGAAGCGAAATAAGATGATAATCGATTCTCACGCGCATATCACCGAAGAGAGTCTGAGAGGGGACGCGCCGCGTATAGTCGCGGATATGAAAAAGGACGGACTCCTCGCGATAATAGAAGTCGGTTGCGATATAGAGACTTCGCGCGACGCGGTGAAGATAGCGACAGAAAACGATAACGTATTCGCGCTTGTCGGCACTCACCCGGAATTCGCGGAGATCTACGGCGACAAGGAAAGGGATTATTACCTCGAAGCGGCAAAACTTCCAAAGGTGGTCGGGATAGGCGAAATAGGACTGGACTATTATTACGAAACGCCCGAAAGGGAGATACAGAAGCGCGCGTTCGTCGCTCAGCTCGAAATGGCGCATGAGGCGAAACTGCCGATATCGCTGCATATACGCGACGCGTACGGCGACCTTATGACGATATTAAAGGAGAACCGCCGCTACGTTCAGCACGGCATGCTGATGCACTGTTACTGCGGAAGTAAGGAGTTCGTAAAGGAGCTCGCCCCGTTCGACAGTTATTTCGCTTTCGGCGGCGTGGTTACGTTCAAGAACGCGAAAAAGGACGATATTATCCGCGCGGTGCCGAAGGACAGACTCGTTGTGGAGACGGACTGTCCGTACATGACCCCAGTGCCGTTCAGAGGAAAGAGGAACGAGCCGAAATACGTTGTTAATACGGCTGAATATATCGCGGCAGCGCTTGATATGGAATACGCTGAATTCGAGGCGCTGACGGTAAAAAACACGCTCGATCTTTTTCCTAAGATGAGGAATTTTATACAATATGGCTAAGCAATACGTTTACGAAATAGGCGGCAAATTATACGCAAATCTGACCAACAGGTGCTCAAACGCCTGCACATTCTGCGTGCGCAATTACGATACCGACCGCAAGAAGCCTCACGGCTACGAAGGGTACGACTTGTGGCTTGAAAAAGAGCCGTCGGCAGAAGAGGTCATAGAGGCACTTGAAAAATACGATCTGACGAAGTTCAAAGAGCTGGTATTCTGCGGTTACGGAGAACCGACATACCGTTTCGACGAACTCGAAAAGGTAGCGGAGTTCGCGCACAAAAAAGGTCTGCGTACCCGCATAAACACCAACGGACAGGCGAATGCGATACTCGGCAAGGACGTAAGTGAAAGACTTTGCAAGGCGATAGACGTCATCGGTATAAGCCTTAATCAGGTAACGCCTGAAAAATACGACGCGATATGCCGCAGCATATTCGGATTGAAGGCTTTCGACATAATGCTGGATTTTGCTAAGCTCTGCGTATCGCACGGCGGCAACGTGATATTTTCGGTCGTCGATTGCATAGGCAAAGAAGACATAAAAAAGGCGGAAGAAATAGCAAAAGCCGTCGGCGCGAAACTCAGAGTAAGGGAAATGATAGATGAGTGAGATCAAAGAAGTCCTTTCGAAAAACGCGTTTAAATTCAATAAGCGTTACGGACAGAATTTCATCACCGATACAAATCTGCTTTCCGCAATAGTCACGGACGCGGGGATAACTGACGGCGACACGGTGCTCGAAATAGGACCGGGCGCGGGCACCCTTACCGCAGAACTGGCGAAGGCGGCAAAAAAGGTGATAGCGTACGAGATAGACGAAAACTTAAGCCCCGTACTTGCAGAAACCTTGGCTGATTTTCCCAACGCCGAAGTGATATTTAAAGACGCGACGAAGGCGACCGACGAAGAGATCGCCGAAAAGACGGACGGGAGATACAAGCTGGTCGCGAACCTGCCGTATTATATCACGACACCCGTTATAATGCGTTTCATAGAGAGCGGCAACAAGCCGGAAAGCATAACGGTGATGGTTCAGAAAGAGGTCGGAGACAGACTGGTCGCAAAAGCGGGAAGCGCTGAATACGGCGCGATAACCGCGGCGGTCGCTTTAGAAGGCGAAGCCAAGATAACGCGTATCGTAAACAGGAAAATGTTTTATCCCGTACCCAACGTGGACAGTTGCGTGGTAACGATAACCATGAACGACCGCTATGAAAAAGATGATAAGACAAAGATAAAGAAACTTATACGCGCGGCTTTCGCGATGAGAAGAAAGACTTTGGTAAACAACCTGTCTTCTTATTTCGGAATGAGCAAGGAAAGCGCGGCTAACGCGGTCGTAAACGCAGGCTTTTCAGCTACCGTAAGAGGCGAGACCTTAAGTGTGGATGACTTTGTAAGGTTGAGCAAATTTATTTGATCCGTGTTTATTAAACGCTG
>DVNX01000062.1 GCA_018714045.1 Candidatus Ornithoclostridium faecavium | reverse complement strand
GCGGAGCGCGCGCAGGTAATAGTATACATATTATCAAATGAGCGTCGGCAAAAGAAGCGTAAAAGGCGCGCCCTGAGACAGACTTTTACCGCGCCGTGCGGGGAGAAAACAATAAGGAGCCGCTAAATTGCGGTTCCTTATTGTTTAAATTAAGAGGTTATTATAAAAGAGGTTGTATTTATTCAGACTTTAACGGTCGTGCCGTAATATACGTGATTGAAAAGCGCCTTCATCTTGGCGGGGGTTATGGGTCTGGGATTGGAACCCGTGCACGCGTCGCCGACGGCGAGTTTTGCGATGCCGTCTATCTTAGCGAGGAATTCTTCTTCGTTGATGCCGTATTCTTTAAGCGAAGCGGGTATTCCGAAATAAGCGTTCATCTCTCTTATCCTGCCGCACAGCGCGTTGACGAGAGCGGTACCGCTCTTTCCTTTGAGCCCCAACGCCTTCGCGATTTCGCAGTAGCGTTCTTTCGCCCTCTTGTTGACAGCGTTGTACTGAATGACGTAAGGAAGATATATAGCGTTTGCGCAGCCGTGCGGGATATGTCCCGTCTCGAACGCCGCGCCCGTCTTATGCGCCATAGAATGAGTGATGCCGAGTAGCGCGTTGGAGAACGCCATGCCCGCCATACACTGAGCGTAATGCATATTTTCGCGCGCCTTCATATCTCCGTCATAGCTCGCCTTAAGGTCTTTATCTATTATCTTTATCGCTTCCATCGCGAGAGGATCGGTAAACGGCTGAGCTACCGTGGAAACGTACGCTTCGATAGCGTGCGTCAAAGCGTCCATACCCGTATGCGCTACCAGCTTTTTGGGCATCGTATCCGCAAGATCGGGGTCGACTATCGCAACGTCGGGGGTTATGTTGAAGTCCGCCAGCGGATATTTCACGCCCTTAGCGTAGTCGGTAATGACTGAGAATGCGGTAACTTCCGTCGCCGTACCTGACGTGGACGGGATAGCGCAGAATTTCGCCTTCGTTCTGAGCGTCGGGAAGGAGAACGGGGTCAATATCTTTTTGAAAGAAGTCTTGGGATATTCATAGAATACCCACATCGCTTTAGCGGCGTCGATAGGCGAACCTCCGCCCATGGAAATTATCCAGTCGGGCTCGAATTCTCTCATCATCGCCGCGCCCTTCATGACCGTTTCAACGGAAGGATCGGGCTCAACGCCTTCAAACAAAACCGTTTCGATGCCGGCTTCTTTGAGGTATTCGAGAGCTCTGTCAACAAAGCCGAATTTCTTCATCGATCCGCCGCCGATAACGAGGATCGCCTTTTTGCCTTTAAGGTTTTTGAGTTCTTCCAGACTACCCTTTCCGAAATACAGGTCTCTGGGCAACGTAAATCTTGACATTTCATATCTCCTTTTTCAGTATTTTAGTAACGCTCTTTGCCTACCAAGTGTTATTTTATAACATTAATACGATTTTGTAAATAGGCTGTTAAATTTTTAACGAATAAAAATGTAAAATTTTTTCGCATTTTAAGTACTTTCATGACGTTTTAATACGATTTTACGGTCTTGATGACGATTATGCCCCAGCTGCACCGCTAAAAATTTTACACAACAAACGCATTTTTCATACTTAGCGCGGAGTTTTTCTTTCAGTCTCCGCATCGCAGACGTACTTAATGAAAAACGCGCCTGCCTTTTACGGCGGGCGCGGCTTCCCTCGACGGGGCTTGTTTTTCTTTTATGCTCCGAAAAGCTTTTCTTGCGTATATTTATATGTATCAAAAAAGATACCGACTTATCGCAGCTTTTTGATTATTCGTACTCATCGTTAAATTTCCGCGACCGAAGTCCGTCTGCGCAAAGTCTTTTCAAGGTTTTCAGGACAATACGAAGGTCGTGACCGACATAGGCGAAACGCTTACGCTGCCGTCGAACTCGCCTTCAGAGGTATCCCAGTTCACGTTATCGTCCGTGACTGTCTTAGTAAACGAAGAGAACTCCCCTCCGACGCTTATCTTCCTTGCAGAAGAATTGTCGTTCACGACTATGAGAACGATCTTGCCGTCGGGTCTTTCGAACGCGACGCAGTCTATGCCGTTCATTCCGATAAAGTCGCTGTATTTCGCCTCTATCCTTACGCTTCCCTCGGGTACGTAGCGCGAGAATTGCCCCATAACGTAATAGCGTTTATAAGTGTTCAGCACGTTGCCGTCCTCTGTCTTGTTCCAGTAAACGAGTCCGTCCTCGTAGTCGCCCTGCGAAACGCTGAGCCACCAGCTCCAGCTCACCGCACCCAGATATTTAAAATCCCTCAAAATAGTCTGCGCGTTGTAAACGCCCATAGTCATATCCTTGACAACGCCGAATTCGAGCACGCAGTATTCCGTAACGCTTATCTTTTTATCCGAAAAATTGTCGCTCATATAGTTGAAGAATAACGACTTGTCAAACGTAGAATTATCCGACCCGTATGAATGTACCGATATTGTGTCTATATCTTCAAACCAGTCGTAAGACGACAGCTCCTTCATATATTCTTTCACTTTTGCCGAAGAGAAAATCATCTGATACTTTCCGCACTCGAAAATATCCATAATAAAATCCGTGCCGTTTGCGGCGTTGTACGCAGTGATCTTGTCGTAAAACACGTCGTAGAACTTGCCGAGCGGTTCGGGGTCATAATGACAGCCTTCCTGAGACGCGCCCGCTCCGCCCCACTTCCATTGAGGTTCGTTTACGGGGCTGATATATACCTTTATGTCGGGATCGTATTTGCAGATGATATTTTCGTAAAGATAGTTGACCGAAACGAGAAGATAGTCTGAAAACGCTCCGTAAGCCTCTTCTTTGAGATTGTTGTCGTACTCGGCTTCTCCGTGCGTCTTGCCGTTTTTCGTCATCAGGTAATGCGGAGAATTAGCGAAAAACACGACGTGCGTGATATTGCCTTTCGCAAGAGCCTGCTTGAACATACCGTCGACGACAGAGCATTTAGTGAAATCGTAATTGCTTTCGTCCGCGAATACAGAATAGTCGCCCTTAAAGCGGTCTGCGATGAAATAACTGTTTGTACCGTTGAGAGAACCTTCTCCGTAACCGCCTGTCTCGTTGCTTCCGCCGCCGATATTGTATCTGAACGTATTCAGCATGAGCCCGCTGTCGCCGTAAAGAAGCTCCATTGCCTCGTCCTGCAACTCAGGCTCTAAATTATACATATCCTGATATATCCAGGCAGACGAAGCGCCGAAACCTTCGATAGTCTGGTATCTTTTGTTCAGATCGAGAGTTATCGTAGTCTCGCCGAGAAACATACAAAGAGCGTACGCGCCGAAAAACAGCCCCAGCGACACAACGACCACCGCAAGCGCGATCAGCGAAATGAATATGTTGTTCTTAGTTTTTTCTTTCATAAATTCCCCTTTTCAAAACAGTTTTAAGCGTCTTGCCCTGAATTTATTTTAAATTAACGCATGCGTAAAAGTCTATAAATTTTTGCACCGGTTTTTTGCATTTTTCGGTAAAAATGCGCGCTCAGACAAAACAGAATCAAAAATAACGCCGCGCGGCAATTACCGCGCGGCTGATTTATACTTTTTTCCGCTGTCTTTCAGACTTCTCATTCTTCAAGTCTCGCTCTTATCGCCTTAAGTCTGTCCACCGTATCGGGATGAGTGCTGGCAAGAAGAGAAAAGAAATTCGATTTTGCCTTTACTCCGTCCAGAGCGTCAAGCGCCGTGTAAAGATTTGCGCCGTAGCCGCAATCCACCGCGAAAGCGTCCGCCGCGTACTCATCCTTTCTCGAAGTAGCGTTGACGAGAAGCATGCCTATCTTAGTCCATATACCGTATACCAGAGTAACCAGAAATACGCCTATCGACCCCAGTATCTTGCCGAATACCAGCCCGCTGACCTTCTTTGTCGCAAGACCGATGACAATCGAGAAGAATGTTATGATAAAGTTTATGATAAGAGCGAAGATCATCAGTATGCTGTTTGAAACGGATATCCCCAGCTTGAGGTCCGAATCCCCGCTTGCGATATGACCGAATTCGTGCGCAAGCACTCCTTTTATCATATCCGCGTCCATGCTGTTTATAAGTCCGTGCGTGACTATTACCGTCCTGTGTCCGAGCGCGTAAGCGTTTATCTCTTCGCTCGGCTTGTAATACAACTTTATCTTGTCTCCTATTTTCGGATATTTTTCTTTCGCCGCCGCGTAGACTTCGTCGAATATCGCGTATATTCCCGCCGTGTCGCCCGTCAGCTCCATCTTCTGCACCTTTTCTTTCATCCTTACGTACGCTTCGCCTATCGGGGAAAGCGATATAATCGTGATAGCGAGATTTATCGCAATGCCGATGAGTCCGTTTATAGCAAAAGTCTTCGAGTCGTACGTTCCGCCGTTTAACGAGGTAAACGCGTACCCGAACAGAAAAAAGACGATCGCCAGATTTGCCAAAAAATACAGCGTGCACAAGAACTTGCGCGGTTTGAATAAGTTTTTAAGGAAACTTACTATGTACATAAAACTGTCCTCCCTGTCGCGGCAGAGCCGCACTGTCATTATCCCATTTAAATTCCCGCATACCTTACAGAAATTAACACCTTAAATTATATAAACACTTGCTGTATCTGTCAAGTGGTTTTTAAGGTCGTCCTCTTTAATTATAATTAAATTTGAATTACATATAAAAAAGCGCCCCTTTCGGAGCGCTTTGATTTTTATTTATCGGGTTTATCAGCCGTTGTATTTGACGACCTGAGAGAAATCGACCGCTTTCAGAGAAGCGCCGCCGATAAGTCCGCCGTCGATCTGAGGCATAGCCATCAGTTCTTTAGCGTTCTTCGGGTTCATGGAGCCGCCGTACTGAATACGAACCTTCTCTTCCGCACACTTGGGGCAATACAGCTTCGCGATCGTATTTCTGATGATAGCGATAGTGTCGTTAGCGTCCTGAGCGGTAGCGGTCTTGCCGGTGCCGATAGCCCATACAGGTTCGTAAGCGATGACGATCTTGTCAAGCTGGTCTTTATCGACGCCCTTAAGAGCTTCGGTGGTCTGTCTTACGAGCACTTCTTCGACCTTGCCGCCTTCTCTCTCTTCGAGGGTCTCGCCGACGCAGATGATGGGCTTGAGTCCCTTAGCGAGAGCGGTAAGAACTCTCTTGTTTACGGTCTCGTCGGTTTCGCCGAAATACTGACGGCGTTCGCTGTGACCGATGATTACGTATTCAACGCCCTGTTCGAGGAGCATATCCGCGCTGATCTCGCCGGTGAAAGCGCCTTTGTCAGCCCAGTGTACGTTCTCTGCGCCCAGATGGATATTCGTGCCTTTGATAGCTTCGCCTGCCGCCCAGATGCTGGTATAGGGCACGCAGATGACGACTTCAGCTTCAGCGTCCGCAACGAGCGGAACGAGGTCGTTTAAAAGCGCGTAGGTCTGCGCCTTTGTGTTGTTCATTTTCCAGTTGCCTGCAATAATAGGTCTTCTCATTTTTATATCTCCGTTAATTTATTCAAATCAGTCCTTGTCGTTAAGGCAAGCGATACCGGGCAGGATCTTTCCTTCGAACAGTTCGAGAGAAGCGCCGCCGCCGGTGGATATGTGGGTCATCTTGTCAGCAAAGCCGAGGGTCTTGACTGCCGCCGCGCTGTCGCCGCCGCCGATGATCGTGATCGCGTCTTTCGCTTCAGCCATAGCCTTCGCGACCGCGATGGTGCCTTCTGCGAGAGTCGGGTTTTCGAAAACGCCCATAGGTCCGTTCCAGATAACCGTCTTAGCGCCCTTGATAACGCTTGCGAACAGCTCTCTGGTCTTGGTGCCGATATCGAGACCCATTTCGTCCGCGGGGATAGCGTCGATGGAAACTTCCTTTACGTCTATCTTAGCGTCGATAGGATCGGGGAACGCTTTAACAACTACCGCGTCAACGGGCAGATATATCTTCTTGCCCAGCTTTTCTGCCTTTTCGAGCATGCTCTTGCAGTAGTCGACCTTTTCGTTGTCTACGAGAGAGTTGCCGACTTCTTTGCCCTGAGCGACCGCGAACGTGTAAGCCATACCGCCGCCGATGATCAGGCTGTCGCACTTTTCGAGCAGGTTTTCGATGACCTTGAGTTTATCGGCTACCTTAGCGCCGCCGAGTACCGCGACGAACGGACGGACGGGAGCTTCGAGAGCCTTAGCCATAACGTTGAGTTCCTTTTCGATGAGGAAGCCGCAGACCGCGACCTTTACGAGACCGTACTCTACGATAGCAGCGGTGGAAGCGTGCGAACGGTGAGCGGTACCGAAAGCGTCGTTTACGTAGATATCGCAGTAAGAAGCCAGCTTCTTGCAGAATTCAAGCTCCTTGCCCTCTTCCTCAGCGTGGAAACGCAGGTTTTCGAGAAGAACGCATTCGCCCTCTTTGCAAGCCGCTACTTTAGCCTGAGCGTCGGGACCGACTACGTCCTTAGCGAAAGTAACTTTGCCGCCGAGAAGCTCGTTGAGTTTATCTGCAACAGGCTTAAGGGTAAGTTTCTTGGGTTCGGAAGCGAGAGCTTTGTCGATATAAGCCTGCTTAGCTGCCGCTCTCTCATCTTCAGGAAGAGCCTCGACCGCCTTTTTCTCCTTCTTGTTCAGAGAAACGGTAGCGCTGAAAATGCTGTGGGGCTTGCCCATGTGGGAGCAAAGGATAACCTTAGCGCCGTTATCCATCAGATACTTGATGGTGGGAAGAGCGCCCGTGATACGGGTGTCGTCGGTGATAACGCCGTCTTTCATCGGCACGTTGAAATCGCATCTGACAAGGCAGCGCTTGCCCTTTACGTCAACGTCTTTAATGGACATCTTGTTCATAAAAATCTCCTTAAACGCGCTTTCACGCGTGTATTGATAAATTTTTCACGCTGATATTATATCATTGTGCGCGTAAAATTTACAACTATAATTGCGGTAAATGTTTTAAAAGGGATTATCAAAACGCATTTAAACTTTTTGATCCTTAAAAACGGCTTCTCTATTTTCAATCGAGAAAATTTCCCCGCCGTTTATTTTCACTATTCTCAGACTACATACTACGTTCACACAGGCTCCACTTCCGACCAGAAAAGCCGATGCAGCGCAAAAAATTCAATACTGCGAACTCAATATCACGCTGCAGTAATCGTCATATTCAACTTCAATATAAAACTCCGCTATTTTCTGAGCTCATGTGAATTCTCTTTACATAACTAAAAAGTCTATTTTCCCAGTTTATTGGGAAAGT
Source organism: Candidatus Ornithoclostridium faecavium (assembly GCA_018714045.1). Taxonomy (GTDB): domain Bacteria; phylum Bacillota; class Clostridia; order Christensenellales; family UBA3700; genus Ornithoclostridium; species Ornithoclostridium faecavium. The sequence goes on along the minus strand of DVNX01000062.1, from coordinate 4,631 downwards.
TACTCTCCTGAAATGATGAAAATATCGGTTCTCCCAGTTTAATGGTAAAAACTTGTTTTCCCCCTGGGAGTATTGACGGAACTTACTCCCCCACTATATCAACAACACCGATTCTTCCAACTTATTGGAAAAAATGACTCTTTCGAAATACTAAAAATACGGGCTCTCCCAGTTTAGTGGGAAAACCCGTTTTTCTCTGAGCGTATTTTTGAAGTTTACTTTATCCCCATATCAACAACGCCGATTCTCCCAGTTTATTGGAAAAGGTATTCCCGCCTGAAATGTTGAAAATATCGCCTCTCCCAGTATAATGGAAAAACCTATCTATCCACGGTGTATTGATGAGGCTTACTCCCCCACTATATCATTAACACCGATTCTTCCAACTTATTGGGAAAAATGACTTTTTTCGAAATGCTAAAAATACGGGCTCTCCCAGTTTAATGGGAAAACCCGTTTACCTCTGAGCGTATTTTAAAGCTTACTTTATCACCATATCAACAACACCGATTCTTCCAGTTAATTGGGAAAGTTACTCCCCTGAAATGTTGAAAATATCGGTTCTACCGATTTATCGGGAAAATCTGATTATATTTTTATGCTGTTTATGTTGCTGAAATCAAGCATAAGTTCAGCATTTTTCTTAAAGGTCTTGCTCTTTTCCCCTTTTTGTGGGAAAATATAATTATGGATAATGTTTTCGGTGAAAGATTAAGAGAGTTGCGCAAAGAAAAGAAACTGGGGCAAGTCGCGTTAGCCGACGCGCTCAAAGTAGGTAAATCCGTCATCAGTCTGTGGGAACTGGGAAAATGCGAACCCAAGCTTTCTTCCCTTGTCGCGATGGCGAAATTTTTTGACGTGACGATAGATTATCTCGCGGGGCTTGAAGATTGAATTTTACGCATTTCAGTTGACCCTGTTTTGTTTTTTGCCCTGTCCTGCCGAGAACAGGCTGTTTTACAACTCTTTTGCACCAAAAAACAGAACATGTCTTCTTTTTAAAACTGTTTTTGTTATAAACAAATCGTCTTTTTCGTCTCAGAAATATATTTTATCGAATTTAAGCAAATTATTTCTACAGATGCATTAATGATCAAAAAACGCGCCCGAAAAGGCGCGTTTTTCTTTGCAAATGTTTGCCTTGTTTCCTTATTCGTCCTTGCCTTCCTGTGCATAAGGGTCGTAAGGGGTAACCTGATATACGTAGTAGTTCAGCCAGTTGTAGTAAATGAGGTTTGCGGTACTTCTCCACTTCACGTCGATGCGGTTGATATCGCCGTTTACGAAATAGTTGCGCGGCTCGTCGATATCGAGACCTTTGTCGAGGTCGCGAAGGTACTCGTTTTTGAGCGTATCGCGGTCGTATTCGCTATGACCGAGGAAGAAGAACTTTTTATTGTCGAGGCTCTTTATTATCGCTATCTTGCAGTCGTCGCCGTACGCGAGAACTTTAAGACGTTCGTCCTTCATCACCGCGTCGCAGTCGATATCGGTATGGCGGGACATCGGGATATATATCGTGTCGTCCATACCCTTCAAAAGCGGCTCAGTATCGTCGCAGGGCTTAGCCTCGAAAACGCCGAACATCTTCTTGGGTAGCTCGTGTTTTTCGATTCCGTAATGATATTTGAGACCCGCCTGCGCTCCCCAGCAGATATATATCGTAGAGGTAACGTTGTTTTCCGTATAGTCCATTATCTTTTCCAGCTCTTCCCAGTACGCGACCTGTTCGAACGGCATGGTCTCTACGGGCGCTCCCGTTATTATCATTCCGTCGAAATGCAGGTCTTTTATCTCGTCGAAAGTCTTGTAGAATTTCTGCATATGGGCAAGCGGCGTATTCTTGCTTTTATACGTGTCCGTGTTGATTAACGTAACGTTTACCTGCAAAGAAGAGTTTCCCAGAAGGCGCATCAGCTGCGTTTCCGTCTCTATCTTTGTCGGCATAAGGTTGACGATCGCTATCTCTATCGGACGTATGTCCTGCGTCATTGCGCGAAGCTTTGGCATGACGAATACGTTCTCCTTTTTGAGTATGTCGAACGCCGGCAAACTTTTGGGTATGACTATGGGCATTTCTTACTCCCTTTTATTTCAGTTGAGCGCGTCGAGCGCCTGTTTTACGTCCTCGATAAGGTCGTCGATATTTTCGATACCGACCGAAAGTCTGATGAGTTCCGGCTTTACGCCTGCCGCGAGAAGTTCTTCGTCGTTCATCTGGCGGTGCGTTGCGCTGGCAGGATGCAGACAGCAGCTGCGCGCGTCAGCAACGTGAGTCTCTATCGGAATGAGCTTGAAGTGTTTCATCACTTCTTCCGCCGCCTTTCTGCCGCCCTTTACGCCGAAGCTGAGTACGCCGCAGGAGCCGTTTTTAAGATATTTCTGACCGAGTTCGTAGCATTTGTCGTCTTTGAGTCCGCAGTACGTGACCCAGGTAACGTTCTTGTGTCCGTGCAGAAATTCAGCCATCTTCTGCGCGTTTTCGCAGTGTCTCTTCATCCTTACGTGCAGGCTTTCGAGACCCAGGTTGAGGATAAACGCGTTCTGAGGAGACTGGATAGACCCGAGGTCTCTCATAAGCTGAGCGGTCGCCTTCGTGATGAACGCGCCCTCTTTGCCGAACTTTTCAGCGTAAACTATGCCGTGATAGCTATCGTCGGGCTGGCAGAGTCCGGGGAATTTGTCCGCATGAGCCATCCAGTCGAACTTACCGCTGTCAACTATCGCGCCGCCTACCGCAGAGCCGTGACCGTCCATATACTTAGTCGTGGAATGGGTGACGATATCCGCGCCCCACTCTATCGGGCGGCAGTTTATCGGAGTCGCGAAAGTGTTGTCGATTATAAGCGGTACGCCGTGAGCGTGCGCCGCCTTAGCGAATTTCTCTATGTCGAGAACTATTACAGCGGGGTTCGCGATCGTCTCGCCGAATACCGCTTTCGTGTTGGGTTTGAATGCCGCGTTCAGCTCCTCTTCGCTGCATTCGGGCGAAACGAAGGTGAATTCGACACCCATCTTCTTCATCGTGACCGCGAAAAGATTGTAGGTGCCGCCGTATATAGTCGAACTTGCGACCACGTGATCGCCCGCGGTAGCTATATTGAATACCGCAAAGAAGTTAGCCGCCTGTCCCGAAGAAGTCAGCATAGCAGCGCTGCCGCCCTCGAGCTGAGCTATCTTAGCCGCTACGTTGTCGTTGGTCGGGTTCTGCAGTCTGCTGTAAAAATACCCCGACGCTTCCAGGTCGAACAGCTTTGCCATATCCTCGCTGGTATCGTATTTGAACGTGGTGCTCTGTATTATCGGCGTCTGTCTGGGCTCGCCGTTCTTGGGGACGTAGCCCCCGTGTACGCAAGTAGTCTCAATTCTTTTCATATATTTCTCCTTTCGCCTTACGGCTGAAAATTTCTTTTTAGCTTCTCTGATTGTGCTCTTTTATCGCCCTTTCGATATCTCGCTTAGCGGTCTTTTTCGCTTCAGTCGCACGCTTGTCGTGAAGTTCTTTACCTCTCGCGAGACCGACCTCTATCTTGACAAGTCCCTGTTTGAAATACGCCTTTGTCGGAACAAGGGTAAAACCTTTCTGCTCCACTTTTCCGCGCAGGCGGTCTATTTCGTGACGGCGCAGAAGGAGTTTTCTCGTCCTCGTCGCTTCGGTATTGAAATAGCTGCCCTTTTCGTAAGGCGTGATATGACAGTTGACAAGCCACATTTCTCCGTCGCGGACGATGCAGAACGCGTCCTTAAGATTTATGTGCCCCAGGCGCACGGACTTGACCTCGCTGCCAGCAAGAACTATGCCCGCCTCGTAAGTCTCGTCTATAAAATATTCGTGATACGCCTTTTTATTGGCGGTAATTATTTTAATGCTTTCCATAATTTAAGATTTACCGATTTGTATTTATTTTATCACAACGCGCGCGCTATTACAACACTTTTGCTCTTTCGGCGTTGCTCTCAGCCTTTACCTCTTGCTATTTTTCTCTTTTCCGACAAAGATCTTCATTATTCCGCGCCGTATCGTCAAGCGGTTTATAACGTAGCTGTCCTATATGATTTCCTTACTAAGCTCTTACCCTTACTTCATTGCCGCTGAGAAGAGATAAGACCCGCGTTAGTGCGTAGCTGTTTTAAGTGAGTATGCCCTCGTCTTTACAAGGCGAGTCGTGAACAATCTCTGTTTGCCCGCCCAGCCACCTGTTGCCTTGTGGCGGCGATACGGGTCTGTCTGCGTAGCAGATGCAAAGTTTCAGGCTTGCAGATCGAGGCAGATACGAGGCAAAGCGCGCAGGCAATACCCGTGGGTCTTGTCAAGCGGTTTAACAACGTAGCTGTCCGATATGATTTCCTTACTAAGTTCTACCCCTTAACTCATTGCCGCTGAGAAGAGATAAGACCCGCGTTAGTGCGTAGCTGTTTTAAGTGAGTATGCCCTCGTCTTTACAAGGCGAGTCGCGAACAATCTCTGTTTGCCCGCCCAGCAACCTGTTGCCTTGTGGCGGCGATACGGGTCTGTCTGCGTAGCAGGTGCAAAGTTTCAGGCTTGCAGATCGAGGCAGATACGAGGCAAAGCGCGCAGGCAATACCCGTGGGTCTTGTCAAGCGGTTTAACAACGTAGCTGTCCGATATG